>DATBVH010000134.1:0-5490 GCA_036515395.1 Candidatus Angelobacter sp. | reverse complement strand
CGTTTTGCCCGGAAGCAAAAGATCCAGAGCAAGTGGAAAGATGTGCTAGGGATAATTGGCGAGCAGGCGGGCAAGATCAAGGGCAGCATGGTGAACGTACGAGCGTCACACCAGCGCACGCGCAAGCAGGATATTTTTCAGGACCGTCCGCTGTATGGCCCGCTGATGAATTGGCCGGAGATGGTCCACGAGCCGCTGAATGAACTGGGCGTGGTTTTTGCGTTTGGCATGGTGGCGCGGCAACTGGGATTCAGCGTGCTGCGATTCCAGGCCGCGTTCCCGGACTGCGAGGCGTTGCGCGAGGTGGTAAAGGGACAGCTACAGCGGATGAAGCTTGAGTTTGAATTTGAGAGCCGGAACTTTCTGCGGCACGGACACAGAATCGACGGCTGCGACGGGATTGTGTGCTGGAAACATAATTGGAAGGAGTGTCCGCTGGAGGTGATAGAGCTGAGGAAGGTTTTTCAGAAGCTTAACCACAAAGTACACGAAGGAACGCAAAGGGAAAACCTTTTACCGCAAAGGACGCAAAGGGCGCAAAGATAGAAAGGAAAAACCTTACCGCTGATGAACGCAGATGACGCTGATTGAGCGATTATTTTGCGGTTCTTCTCCGCGTCTCCGCGTCTCCGTGGTTAGCCAGAGTCTTTAACCGCGAAGGACGCAGAGGACGCAAAGATAGAAAAAACCAGCGCTGACGAAGAACACCGCCGAGGGCGGCGGTGCCACACGACTCTCGTTGTGATAGGGATCCCTCGCAAAATGCTCGGGATTTCAGAGAAAGCTAATCTCTCAACTCCACCACTGTCGCTCCCGCGCCGCCTTCATTCTGCTGGGGCTCGGCGACCGTCGCCACATGGGGATGTTTTTGCAGGTATTGGCGCAGCGCCTTACGGAGAATGCCCATACCGCTGCCGTGGACGATGCGCACGCGCGTGAGGCCCGCGAGAAATGCGCGGTCGATAAATTTTTCTACCGCGCTGGTGGCTTCGTCCACGTTGCGGCCGATAACGTTCAGCTCAGTGGGAGCGTTGGAATCTTCTTTGAGCGTGACGGAGATTCCGCGCGCGCGGGCGGCGGCCACGGGATTAGGCGGACTTCCTCCTGCGCTTCCGCCGGCGCCCGTGCGTCCGAAAACTTCCGCAACGTCATGCCGGGGAATCTTCATCTTCATGTTGCCGATTTCGACTTCAAAGGTGTTCTCGTCGAGTTTGCGCTTGATGACGGCGGTGCGGCCCAGCGATTTGAGCTTGACGCTATCGCCTTCAGAAATGTGCTTGACCTCATGCGGACGCGCGTTGGGATCGCCCTGGTCTGCGCCGGTTTTGTGCGCCACCACTCCGGCGTCAAACTGTTCTTTGAATTCACGGCGCAGCTTGGCGATGCGCTGCTCCGCCTGTTTGCTGAGCTTTTGCGCGGCGGCGCGGTCCTGCACGGCGCTGATGGCTTCGCGCACCTGGTATTCAAAGTCCTTGATGAGCGATTCCATTTTGCGCTCAAATTCGCGGACTTTCTGCCGCTGCTCCTGCTGGCCTTCAGCTTCCAGGCGCTTCTGCTCGCGGGCAAGGTCCTGTTCGCGCTTTTGCGCGGCCTGGCGTTCGCGTTCAAGATCGCGCAACTCAGAGTGCAGCTTGTCGAGAAACTTGCTGACGTCCTGCGTCTGTGTGGTCAGGCGTTCACGAGCGGCGTCAGTAATTTGGCGATTGAGGCCGAGACGCTGCGCAATGTTGATGCCCGCTGACGCTCCCGGCACGCCGACGCGCAGCTCATAGGTGGGCTGAAGAGTGTCTTCATTGAAGCCCACGGCGGCGTTGAGCACGCCCGGAGAATTGGCGGCATAAACCTTGAGCGAGGTGTGGTGCGTGGAAATAATACTGAGCGCGCCGCTGCGGCGGAAATGGTCTGCAATTGCCACGGCCAGCGCCGCGCCTTCTTCAGGATCGGTGGCGGAGCCGAGCTCGTCCAGCAGGACAAGCGAATGCGCGGTTGCGGTGCGCGAGATGAAATCAATGTTGGTAACGTGCGCGGAGAAGGTGGAAAGATTCTGCTCAATGGATTGGTAGTCGCCAATATCAGCCAGGACGGAATCAAATACCGGCAGCCGCGCCGAGGTGGCGGGCACGGGAACGCCGGCCTGCGCCATGAGCGCCAGCAATCCAAGAGTTTTAAGGCCCACGGTTTTGCCGCCCGTATTGGGGCCGCTGATGATGAGCTGGCGATGGTTGGCGTCCATCTCCAGGGTGAGCGGAACGACCTTGCCGCCTTTGGCCTTGAGATTACGTTCCAGCAGCGGATGTCGCGCGGCGCGCAGCTCAGTGAAGGCTTCAGTTGGTTCAGAACTCGTCAGCTCCGGGCGAACGCAATCATAGTCCACGGCAAAACGCGCCTTGCCGATTTGCAGCTCAACCTCGGCCATCACGTTGGTGGCGGTGGCAATGGCTTCGCTGTGCTCGCCCAGGCGCTCAGTCATCTCCTGCAGGATGCGGCGAATTTCAGCCTGCTCTTCTTCCAGCAGACGAACAAGGTCATTGTTCTGCTCAATGGTTTCCAGCGGTTCGATGAACATGGTTTGTCCGCTGGAGCTTGCGCCGTGAACGACGCCATTCACGCGCTTGCGCTGCTCAGTCTTTACGGGGATGACGAAGCGCTCACCGCGGATGGTGACGAGTTCATCCTGCACGGCACCGCCTTCCGCCAGACGACGCAGATAGCCGCGCAACGATTCCTGGATGGCGCGCTTTTGCCTTTCCACGTCGCGACGGATGCGCGTGAGCTCAGCGGATGCGCGATCATCCAGCGTGCCGTCCGGCTGAATTTTGTTGCGGAAGTGGCGCAGCAGCAAAGTGAAATCGGCGATCTGCTGGGTGAGCGCGAGCATGCCGATCCAGTGCGGCTTTACGGCATCCGGCGGGTGCAGCGCCATCTCTCGCCATTCAGAGGATTTATCGACCAGCAGGACAAGGTCGCGAATCTGCTCGATTTCAAGCGTTGCGCCGGGAATGCGCGCTTTGGCTAGAAGATTGTGCGCGTCAAAGAGGCCGGTGAATTCGAAGCGTCCGCCGGCAGAGTAAAAGCGGCGCGATTCGTCGGCAAGCTGTTGCTGCTGGTTGATCCATGCACGGTCGAGCGAGGGCTCAAGCTGAGACACCTTGGCCTTGCCCAGCGGCGAGCTGACGTATGCGCCCAGAACGTCACAAAGATGATCGAATTCCAGGACGCGAGCGGAAGAATGCTGGAGCGGCGAAGGAACCATGCAGACTCAATGGTAGCGCATTCCAAGACACCCATCATCGATTGGCAAATGCAGATTCTAATGTCTGGCGAGCAGTAAGGGCGGAAGAGAATGGGATTCGGTTGCTCTAGATAGAGAAAGAAGGTAAGATTGTCTTACCATGACGACCAAGGTTTCCACTAAGGGCCAGGTTGTGTTGCCAGGTCTATTACGGCGAAAGCTGGGCATTTGCGCCGGTGACGCACTGGAAGCAAAGATTGAAGCTGGGCGGATCGTGCTGATTCCGCAACGTAAAAAGCCGCACAAAGCAAAGATTGTCAGGGACCCCATCACGGGGCTTCCGGTGCTGAACGCGGGAAACAAGGCACCGGTGCTGAGCAGCAAAGAGGTGCGAGAGATTCTTGCGGACTTTCCATGACATTTTTGCTCGATGTAAATGTTCTGGTGGCCCTTGGATTTCAACAACACGAATTTCATGCCCGGGTGGCACATTGGGTAAAGAAAGAAAGCCCAGTGCATTTTGCTACGTGTGCAATTACAGAGTTGGGTTTTGTAAGAGTTCTGGTCCAGGCGCCAAGCTATGGTCTTACCGTAAATCAGGCCCGCGTCTTGCTGGCACAGTTGAAAGCCTCGGATTTTTTGCGCTGGGACTTTATCAGTGATAATCGAGATATCTCGTATCTTCCGGCTTGGGTCAAATCAGCTGCCCAGATTACCGATGGCCATCTGGCGGAATTAGCCAAGGCGAACGGCGCAATGTTGGCCACGCTCGACAGAAAAATTCCTGGTGTTTTTTTAATCCCAGAGAACTGATTGCGGATAAGCACACTACCATGAACAAGCAAAGGTATCGCGCACAGCACCACTTCATCGAATGGCGCAGCTATACGCGGAGAAGCAAGAAGGGGGGAGCCGATGGAGATCCACGCACCAGACAAGCCTATCCATTCTAAAAAAGAATTCCTGTTTCACATGTTCACCGTGGTGCTGGGCATTCTGATTGCGCTGGCATTGGATGGAGTTGTGACGTGGGCGAATCATCGGGTGCAGGTGCGGGAGGCGCGGGCAAACATCGCTACGGAGCTGCGAAACAATAAAGAGATTATTGAGAAAGCCGTCCCTGAGATTCAGGCGAGACAAAAACAGCTGCAGAACCTGATATCGATGATTGACGAAGTGGAGAAGGGCCGGAAGCTGCCCGCCGGGCACATTGGATACACCTTTGCCAGCTATGAGATTTATTCCACGGCGTGGAAGACTGCGTCCGTCAGCGGCGCGGTAACGCATATGGAGTATGAACAACTCAAGGCTTACACCGATGCCTATGATCTGCAGCAGAGCTTTCTGACGGTGCAGGAGCAGGGATTTGCTTCAGTGGGTGATCTGGTCGCAGCACTGCACTTGTTCGATCAGGACATAACCAAGGTCCCTCAAAGTCGACTGGCGGAGGCGCAGCGACAGGCGTTGAAGATCCTTACCATCCAGAGAACGCTGGAAAATGTTTCTGCCGGTCTGATCCTGACCTATGACAAGGCGCTGAAGTAGTGTTGCTTTCGACTGGCCGCCCAGCTTTTAAGGGGATAAATCGAGTTATTTGGTCCGCCAGAGCTGATAAACTCTAGCTAGATGAGCTTTCCCGTTACACGCCTCCGCCGTATGCGCCAGACCGACTCGTTGAGGTCGCTGGTGCGCGAAACTCGTCTCACGCCCACCAGCTTTATTTATCCGCTGTTTGTCTGTCCGGGCGAAGGTGTGCGCAAAGAGATCAGCTCGATGCCGGGCGTGGCCAATATATCCGTTGACGAAGCAGTGAAAGAAGCGCGTGAAGCGAAACAACTGGGCGTGGGCGGAATCATCTTGTTTGGCCTACCGGAGAAGAAAGATGAAGTCGCAACCGGCGCGTGGGTCGATGATGGAATCGTCCAGCGCGCTACGCGGGCCATCAAACGTGAAGTGCGGGACCTGGTTGTGATTGGCGATGTTTGCTTGTGCGAATACATGTCGCACGGGCACTGCGGCATTGTGCAGAAGAAAAATGCCACGGGCGGAAATGGTGCGGCATCAGCAAAGCGGGCAAGCGCAGGGAATGGCGGAAGAAGCGGTGTCGCAACGCAGGCGGCGGCGGAAGTGGAATACGAAATTCTCAACGATGAAACACTCGAAATTTTGGCCAAGACCGCTGTCTCGCAGGCCAAGGCCGGCATGGATATTATTGCTCCATCCGATATGATGGACGGCCGCGTCGGCGCAATTCGCAA
>DATBVH010000133.1:0-4890 GCA_036515395.1 Candidatus Angelobacter sp. | reverse complement strand
CGGAAAAGATGCCGGGACGCTTTCCGACAAATTCACCGGACTTGCGCGCGTTATGTCGGGCAAGTACGACTGGAAGCCCGGCCAGGGCGTTCGTTCCGTCAGCGACGTCTTCAACCTGATCGTTAAAGAGAACGGCCTGCTCGCCGGCGCGCTTTCGGGCACGCCGAATACGGGGGCACCGCCCGCGCCCATCACCGATCCGGAGAAATTGCAGGAAGCTCTGAAGGCTTCTTACCTCAATCTGCAAAAAGCGATTACAGGACTTTCCGACAACGACCTGCAGACGACGGTGAAATTGTTCGGAAGAGACTGGACGAAACAGGACGCGCTGATACACGTTCTTGTAGATCAACACGAGCATCTGGGGCAGTCGATCGCGTACGCGCGCAGCAACGGTGTGGTTCCACCGTGGTCTAAGTAAAGCACAGCGGCGTGAGGAGCGTCTTCACGGAGGCTTTACTTGAGGATGTTCGCTATGGCTTGCGCATGCTGGTCAAGAAGCCCACAGTCATGATTGTGGCTTGTCCTGACGCTGGCTCTGGGCGTGGGCGCCAACACGGCCATTTTAGAATGTTTTTACGGAAGGGGGCCCGCTTGCTGGCGTGGGCATCGTTGCCGGATTGGTCTTTTCTGCAGCACAGCGTCCATGATGGCAAGTTTGCTTTATTGGGTGCGCCCCCATGATCCGGCTGTGTTTCTGATCGTGCCTCTGCTTTTGCTGGCAGTGGCCGCGCTGGCTAGCTATCTCCCAGCACGCCGCGCGACGAAAGTGAACCCGATGATTGCTCCTCGCTAGGCATGAACTCACCGTTTGACCTACATGGTAGGTCGGCGGGCGCACGAGATTGGAGTGCCATGGCACTGGGAGCCTCGCCCTCAACCATTGGAAAAATGATTGTGAGCTGGGACGCGAAGTCTAGCCGGCATCGGCGGCAAATCCGGTTCTTTGCCTTTAAATTCGCTCGCATGAAGGAGTAGGAAGCCAATGTCTGTTTATCGGTACGTCCGTCTCGATGTTTTTTCAAATCAGCCATTCACGGGCATTCAGCTAGCCGTGTTCCTCGATGCGGCGGGGATTGACGAGCGGCGGATGCAGCGGATCGCAAATGAAATGGCTCTCCCCGAAACCACATTCGTGTTTCCTCCCGAGACTCCCGAGACCGACGCGCGGGTTCGCATTTTCACTCCATCCCAAGAGCTACCGATGGCCGGGAGTCCGACGATTGGGACGGTTTTTGCACTCGCGGGCGCAGGACGACTGCGTGCGGGCGCCGATAAGACGGTTCTCGGACTCGGCATAGGACCAATAACCGTGGGACTCGAATGGGGTCAGAACGCCTTGCGCTTTGCCTGGATGACGCAACCGATTCCGACATTCGGGCCCATCGTCACAGACAGTGTTGCGGTTGCCGCGGCAGTCGGCGTGCAACCGTGCGATCTTGCAGACGGAAATTTGCCGGTGCAAGTCGCGTCTTCCGGAGTTCCATTTCTGTATGTTCCGCTACGTTCGCGCGCGGCGGTTGATGCCGCATCCATCGAGCGTGGGAGATTGTGCGCGTTACTCCGCTCCGTGGATCTCGAAGAGATCCCTGTATTTGTATTCTCGTGCCAGCCGACGGACGATGATGCTACGGTGTACAGTCGAATGTTCGGGCCCTGTATCGGCATTCCGGAGGATCCGGCCACAGGCGCCGCGAGTGGGCCGCTGGGCGCGTATCTCCTCCAGCACAATGCAGTGTCAGCCGACAATGCCTCGAGGCTCGTGAACCTTCAGGGCGTCCGCATGGGCCGCCCGGGTCGTATTTACATTTCGCTCTCGAGCCGTGCAGGAGTTCTCAAGGAAGTTCGGGTCGGCGGTGAGGCGGTGGTTGTCGGCGAAGGAATGGTCCGCCCTTAGCGGAGTTGGAGTGGAGAGGCTGCTGATTTAGTGCATTACGTTGGGCCGCATGTTGCGGCGCACAACCGCCGGGTTGATTGCGGAGGATTTCCCGTTCCGCTCGACCACAGGAGCAAACTTCCAGGTTTTGACCGACGTGGATTTTCTTGAGGAGATTGACGCGTTCTGCGTACTGCTTGCTGCGACCCATTGCCGATGCCTCACGTTACGACAGCGGACGTCAGCTCAGTCACGGTTTCGGTCAAACAGAGAGTTCATGGACACCAGGGTGGACACCAAGAAAGGTAAGCAATTGAAAACAGGCTGTGAGAGTTAGGCGGCAGCGTTCTAACCAACTGAACTACTCGTTAAAAATGTCCCCTTTTTGGAGTTGTTGCCTATCTTTGGCGCCGCGCTTCATTTCAGCGCCGCTACCTATTCCAAAAGCGTGCCGTATCTCTCCCGAAAATTGAATGTTTCGAGCCGCGTGGACTGTCACATCAAAATTTCAACATCCTCACTTATATCGCATCACTTATGCCGATCACTTTCCTTCGATCCCGCTTCGATCAGCTTTTTTGTCAGCAATACCAGACCAAGAATCTGTGTCCACTCAGAAACAATGTTGCCCACAACCTGGCCCCACTTCGATTCCGAATCAGAATGCGCGTACAGCAGCACCCATCCAATGCCGGTCACAAGCAGAAACACCGTTAATGAATGTTCCCGCAAAATCTCAAGCAAACGACGAGCTGATTTCTTTCTCGGCTGTTTGCTCTCGCTTGATCCGCGCTCGTACAAATGTTTGGTCGCCAGGATCATCACCACAACCCCGCTCCAATCGGCGATGGCGTTGCCAAAGAACGAGCCAATGTGCTTTTTCTCATCGCTCACGCTATAGAGCACAATCCATGCCAGCAGAATGCAACTGGTCACAATGGTAAGACCATGCCGCTCAAAAAACTTCTGGTTCGGTTTCCTTTGCAGAGCAAACTTCAAACGTTCACCTCGTCCCAACACTGCTGGTTAGACGGCCTTGCTCGAGCAGAAGTGGCCTATGCACTTCATCCCATCATTTCAATTTGTGTCCTCCTGCTCACCAAAACCTGTCCATCGTGTCCAATCCAGCGGGATGGCTGATCCGCTGGCACCCCAGTGATCGCTCAGGTTAACAGGAGAAACTCAATGAGTGCATGTGTGTCTCGATTCATATTTGTGATCGCGCTAGCTGCCACTGTTCACGGCCAGGCCCCAAAAATGAACGAGCCCACAATGGACCAAGCCAATCAACTGTACTCCGCCAAAAACTGGAGCGCCGCCGCACCCGCCTTTGAAACCATCACACGCGCGGAGCCTGCTAATGCCCTGGCTTGGCTGCGGTTGGGTGTTTCCCGCCACAAACTCGCTCAGTACGCAGCGGCGGTTGAGGCTTACAAGCACATCGAGTCTGATCCGCAGATCGGGCCTTCAGCGCTGTATCGTGAGGCAGCTTCGCTGGCCAAACTAAACCGAAACCAGGAGGCGATTGCATCTTTGGATAAAGCCGTGGATGCCGGGTTGGCCCAGCCCGGCACGTTCCAGCAAGATGCTGATCTGGCATCGTTGCGCGATGAACCTGGTTTCAAAGCGGTCATTGAGAAGGCTGATACCATTGCACACCCATGCGCGCATCATGCTGAATATCGCCAATTTGATTTTTGGATTGGCGAATGGGACGTTGTTACCACGCAAGGCCACAATCCGGCCGGAACCAGCAGCATTCAACCCATTATTGATCAATGCGTCTTGCTGGAAAACTGGACCGGCGGCGGTGGAGGCACGGGCAAGAGCTTTAACCACTACGATACGTCCAGAAAAATATGGATGCAGGATTGGGTCGACAGCCAGTCCAACAGCATTCACTTTGAAGGCAAGCTGGAAGATGGCGTGATGAGCTATTACGCGGACAGCCGCAAGCCCGACGGCACGCCCATCCAGCGCCATCTTCAGTTCTTTAAACTCGATGCCGATCACGTACGCCAATTCAGCCAGCAATCCAGCGATGGCGGAAAATCATGGACGCCCGAGTACGACTTCACATATAACCGCAAGAAATAAAGCCGCGATTATCTTTTGGGCCGCGGTGGCGTTGGCTCCGGCGGCTTGTTCGGATCGTTTCTGCCCGGCAACTCGCCGGGCTTCACGCTGACTTCGCCGCTCGTCACCTCGTCATACTCAGGCTTCCGCATTCCCTGCAGATATTTATCAAACCATCCGACGATGTGCTCAAGGCGCTCCACACGGTGCCATGGCTGTCCTGAGCGGGAAAGCTCGTGCGATTCTCCAGGGAAGCGCACCATGATTACCGGACGCTTTAGGAATTTCAGCGCGCGGAACATTTCTTCCCCGCCTGCTCCGGGCGGCGTCCGATAGTCGGCTTCTCCCAGCACCAGCATCAGAGGCGTGTGGACATTTTTTATGTATGTAATCGGCGAGCGATTCACATAGTCCTGCGGATCGTCAAAAGGCGGCGCTTTGAACCATGATGGCTGAAACAACGTGAAATCCGCGGAGTACCAAAACGCGGCCCAGCTTGCGATATCGCGTTGCGCCACGGCTGCGGCAAAGCGGTCCGTATGTCCAACGATCCAGTCCGTCAGCAGGCCGCCGCCGCTGCCGCCGGTAACGCCGAGCTTTTTAGGATCGATATAGCCCCGCTTCAGCACTTCGTCCACGCCGATCATCAGGTCGCGCATGTCGTCGCCCGGATAGTGATATTGAATAATGTTGCCGAACTGCTGCCCGTAGCTCGTGCTGCCGCGCGGATTTGGATAAAGCACCACGTATCCCTTGGCAGCCATCCATTGAAATTCGTGGTCAAAGACAAAGCCATAAGCCAAGTGGGGGCCGCCATGAATGTTCAGGATGAGCGGATATTTTTTTGCAGCGTCAAAGTCCGGCGGCTTCTGTATCCACGCATGAATCTTTTTGCCATCAAAACTGGTGTACCAGATCTCTTCTGGCGCTGTGATGTT
>DATBVH010000132.1:0-3653 GCA_036515395.1 Candidatus Angelobacter sp. | reverse complement strand
ATCTCTGCTCGAAATCGGCCGGCGAGCAGCGATGCAGGCGGAACGGGAAGCCATTGAGCGGGTACTGGCTCAAACCCGCTGGAACCGTCGGCAAGCCGCCAAGATCCTCAAAATCAGCTATAAGGCCCTGCTCAATAAGTTAAAAGCGATGGAGGAGCACACGAAAGCACAGCTTAAGCATGAAGAGGTCTAATGTTAGTACTCTGGTACCACATCGAATAACTTCAATGTCCCCAGCTCAAGAACGCCAAGGTCTGCCATTTCTCTCTGAGATTCCACGTAAGATTAACAAAACAAATAAGTTTAATTTATGCCCGGTATTCCACATGCCGTGGATTAATTCTTTGGTTTCCGAGTTGCTTATATAAGAAGCAAATAAAGAGGCACGTAAAACTAACATGATTTCAACCCTCTTCCAAGAATTGAGACTTCTACAATCCGTGTGTCTTGGCGCAAGCCGGGACTGCATCGTGCATCGCCTTTCCTGAGAGATTTCCCTTCCTCCTTCGCCTCTTTGCAAAGAGCGGCCTGTGAACAGGCCGCTTTTTTATTTCTGTTCTCAAGATTCATTGCCCGGTTCGGTGACAACCGGCATCTTTCACGCATCTAATCGTCGTTCCTGCAACATTTGACGGTAATAATTATGGCGACTAAGATAAATCACTTATTAAAAGACATGGACAAGAAGAAGCTGGAAACCTTTAAAAAACGTTTGGAAGAGCGCCAGCAGATCCTGCGCAAAGCAGTGAGCCGCACGGAAGAAGACGGCCGCATCGCTGACCAGGACACGGCGCAGGACATTGCTGATCGTGCGGCCAGCTCTTACACCAAGGAGTTTCTGTTCTCACAAAGCAATAATGATCGCCAGCTGCTGGCGATGGTTGAAACTGCCTTGCAGCGTATCCGCGAAGGCGAATTTGGCGAATGCGTGAACTGCGGAAATGAGATCAACCCCAAGCGCTTGGAAGCCGTGCCCTGGACCCGCTATTGCATTGCCTGCCAGGAGAAACTGGAAAACGGCCAACTGGAAGAAGTAGAGGAATAGTTTTCCTCAGCTAAATACAAAAAGGAGATGCTTTCTCGGCATCTCCTTTTTGTGTCTAAATCTGTTTTTAGTAGAGGTTGAAGGCCACTTCAATATTCATTTCTACTGCCACGGCCCGGCCGTCTTTCTTTGAAGGATCAAACTTCCAGGTCTTCACGCCTTCAATGGCTTTTTCATCCAGGCCCATTCCCAATGAGCGAACTACGCGCGGGCTGTGCACGCGGCCATCAGTGCCGACAACGATATTCAGCACCACAACGCCCTGATATTTTGCTTTGCGCGCTTCCTCGGAGAATTCAGGTTCAGGAGTAAAGATCGGGCGAGGCGCGCTAACGCCGTCCCCCACATGAAATATTCCCGGGCCTACGCCAGGTCCGCCGTGTCCAGATCCAACGCCACCGCCGCTGTTGCTTCCAATACCGCCGCCTACGCCTACGCCGTTGGAAGGCGTCATCAGCTTGGAAAGAGGATCGCCCAACTGTGTGTTCGGGGGAGTCTTTATATCCGCGATTACTGTAGGCTCCATCATCAGCTTACTTTTTTGCTGAGGCAGTACAGTTGGAGGCGTGAACTGCTGCTTCGCCGCTTTGGGAGGCGTACCAGCGGACGCTTTCAGCTTGCTGGCATCGCCGCCACCGCCGCCGCTGGGGCCGTCTTTGCCGACTTTCATCGGTATATAGGGTGCAAGTTCTATGGAGTTGACGGTTGTGGGCGGAATGATCTTTGCCGGAACCGTCAAATGCAGCACCCACAGCATGAACCCCAAAGCCGCGGTGTGCGTTACAAAGGAAAGAAGAAAATTCTCAGGGCGCTGCTGGTACGTGCCATACCCGACGCCCAGCATGGTGGGCATCACCGAGGTGTTCAACGGCTGCTCTTTAGCGAATTTCACCACTTCTTGCTGTGGCGC
Source organism: Candidatus Angelobacter sp. (assembly GCA_036515395.1). Classification (GTDB taxonomy): domain Bacteria; phylum Acidobacteriota; class Terriglobia; order Terriglobales; family Acidobacteriaceae; genus Angelobacter. The sequence goes on along the minus strand of DATBVH010000132.1, from coordinate 1,698 downwards.
TTCAGAGTCACTGGGGGCTGGGTTCTTCGGCTTCGGATCTTTTGGATCAGGCAAAGTCATAATAAAGTTTATCTAGTTTAGACTCCATGTGGCGAAGAAAAGTTTCACTTTGGTATTTGCACTAAAGCCACTTTTCGTAATACGTGCCGAACCAACAACTTAACGATGAAACAGTGAGCCAAAAAAGCCCTTCACCCGTCCCATAAAGCCCTTTTTTTCTTTCGCGGGCTTCTCCGCAGGCTTTGGCATCTCAGTGCTTGCTTTTAAAGACACTTCCGGCGGCTTTTCTACCAGAACGACAGGATCGACCTTTTCTTGCACAAAATATACGTTCGGTAGCGTCGAAAATTGTACCTTGGCTACGGCATATGAGCGCCCCGAACCCGGCCGGGCGCTAAATACAAAGGGCGTATCCACCTGTACGTGGACCTGGCCTGGTTTATCGGGCGGCAATGGCGACGTAGTCTCATTGTTCACGACCGCAACCTGCTTCACCGGCTGCGGCACGGTGTCCGTCGGCGTCGGGTTCGGCTGTGCTTCTGCCCGCATCACAGGCGCTGCCGGAGGGCAGCCGCAATCGCCCGTGAGCGCAGTTTTACCATCCAGTTTACCGCCACGGAAAAGCATTCTCTGGTCCGCACTGGCCTTGTAGACACCAGTACCCAGCAGCTCTGAAAACGTAACTTCGCCCGCATTACCCGCCAGCGGCTTCACGCATGTATCGCCCTTCTTGTTGATTCCCAGAGCGAAATGAAATGTGCCCGGCCCCACCAGCGCTAGGTTGAAATCTGGAGTGATCAAAACGTCAGCAGCCTGTTGCTTTAACTCATATTCAATTTCCAGCGCGCCTGCGCCGGTTGCCAGCATCAGACTGTGGCCGCTTTCCGTCACACTCAGGCCGCTATTCGGGCAGATGCGCACCTGTCCTCCGCGGGCCAGTTTAAGCGTGGCCGATGCAATTCCCGCCGACAATTCCGAGCCGGAGTACACTGCCATTCCCGATCCGGCCAGTTGCATGGCACTGGAACTGTTCGCGTCCGAGGCAAACAGCTCGCCGATGGGAGGCACGTCTTGGGTGGAGACGTTTTGTGCAAAGCTCGGCGCTGTGAGCAGCAGGGAAGCAGCCCATCCATGCCTTAGAGCGCGCTTAAAAATTGTGTGGGAAATGGACAGAACGCGTTACTCCTCACCAACAAAATCGTATTTCTCAATCGTTACCGCGACGCCTTGGCCCTGCGCCGCTTTGTCCACTCTGAGGATCTTTCCCATACAGCGCACGCGGATGGGATCGGCCAGCGTAATTTCGGGTGGCAGCGTCATTACAAATTCAATCGGAGCGCCCGCACTAATTTCAGTATCCAGGTACATAAAGACGCCGCGCGAACTCACGTCGCGCGTGTGTCCGGCCAACTCTCGTTCGCCATTATCCAGGAATTTCACTGAGATGGGCAGATCGAGCGAAAACCGCCTGGTGGTTCGCTTTTCCGGCTGCGGTTGCGCCATGGGCAAGCCTCCAAATACTCTGGATCGTTGCCACGATTTTAGCCTATGTTGGTGCAATTTTGCTGGATATTCTGAAGCGCAGATCTTATCTGCCTCTCGGCAAAACCCCTGAAACACGGAGGAAAGGAGGAACGGAGTGATCCCAGACTTGAGGTGTTGAATATCCGCCAGGACGGTGCAAGCCATTGCAGAACT
>DATBVH010000131.1:0-7169 GCA_036515395.1 Candidatus Angelobacter sp. | reverse complement strand
CCTTCGCCGACCTGCTCTCCACCGCGCTGCACAACGCATTCGTCTTCCAGAAGATGCAGCAGCACGCCATCACCGACGGGCTTACCGGCATCAAGACGCGCCGCTATTTCTCGGAATCGCTGTCGTCGGAGTGGAAGCGCGCCTCGCGTTCCGGGCGTCCGTTCTCAGTGGTGCTCATCGATCTCGACAAATTCAAGGAAGTGAATGACGGCCTGGGACACCTGGAAGGTGACCTCGTGCTGGCGCGCGTGGGCCGACTGCTGGAGCAGAAATCGCGCCAGTCGAACGTGGTCGCCCGTTATGGCGGCGACGAATTTGCCATCGTGGTGCCGGAGACAACCGGAGAAAGCGCAGTGCGGGTTGCGGAAAAGCTGCGGCGACAGGTGGAAACCCATTTTTTCCCGGGAGTGCCCCGGCCTGTTACCATCAGCTGCGGCGTGGCAGATTATCCCGCACACGGCGTGACGCGTGACGAAGTAGTGGCAGCGGCGGATGCCGCGCTCTACCAGGCAAAGCAGTTGGGCCGTAATAAAGTAGCATCGGCCGACATGAAGAAAGAGTATTCCGCTTCCAGATGACAGAATCCAGGGAGATATGAGCAGCACCACAGTCGCGGCCATTTCGGGCAAGATCACTGCCAGGATCGCCAGCATCCATATTGATCCCGCTTGTAACACTTTTCTCAATGATTGTTTCAGGCAATTTGGTATCACAGTGGTGCCTGCTGATGGTGACCCGATTTTCCAGCTGAATCGCCAGAAGTTTGAGGCGTGTGTGCTGCGCCTTTATGACCCTGAAGCCGACATGATATTGAAAGCAGCGCGCAACTCGCCTTCAAACCGCCGCCTTGTCATTTACGGAATAGCACGCAATACGCAGGAAGCGCTGCGCTATTCCAGCTATGGGATTAACGCAGTCCTGGATGAACCGCTGGACCGGCAGAGCGTGCTCAAGGTGGTCCGTGCCACGCACCTGCTGGTGATCCATGAACTGCGGCGCTATGTGCGGATTCCAGTTTCTTCGCAGGCGGAGTTTGATGTCAACGGCCGCCCTGTTATCGGAACAACCGTGGAAGTCAGCTCCGGAGGCATTTCCATACGCTGCCTTGCCCCACTGCCAAAGTCCGATCCTATCCGGCTCACGCTCACGCTGCCCGGGATAGAGAAGTTATATGTTCGGGCGTTTGTATGCTGGTACCGCGAGAGTGACAAAGTATATGGAATGCGCTTTGATCCCACTGACGAGCGTCGATTAAGGGTCCGCGGCTGGATCGACCAATATCTGGAAATCGTGTAACTTTAGCATATCTCCACCGTATAACATTTTGTGGGAACCCTTCTCCATGCAAACAATTGAACTGAAGAACGTCTGTAAATCCTATGACCAGTTTGTGGCCGTAAATAACCTCTCTTTCAGCATTGCTCAGGGAGGCGTTTTTGGTCTGCTGGGGCCCAACGGCGCCGGCAAGACCAGTACGATCCGCATGATGATCGGAATCACCGTACCTGATTCTGGCCAAATCAATCTTTTTGGCAAGCCTTTTGAGCGCAAAAGCCTGAACAAGGTCGGCTATCTCCCGGAAGAACGCGGGCTATACAAAAAGATGAAGATCATTGAACAGCTGATCTTCCTTGGTGAATTGCATGGCATGTCTGCCGGAGATGCCAGAGAAAAAGCCATACAGTGGGCCAAGCGGCTGGAGATTGACGCGTGGCTGCAGAAGAAGGTCGAAGAGCTTTCCAAAGGCATGCAGCAGAAGATCCAGTTTATCGCTGCATTGCTGCATGATCCTGATTTCATCATTATGGACGAACCGTTTTTCGGGCTTGATCCAGTTAATGCTACGCTGCTCAAAGATGTAATGCTTGACCTGAAGAAGCAGGGTAAGACGATCCTGTTTTCAACCCACCGTATGGACCAGGTAGAGAAGCTGTGTGACAGCATTTGCCTCATCAATAAGGGCAATGCCGTGCTTCAGGGCGATCTCAAGACCATCAAGTCCGGCTATGGCAAAAGCAATGTGCAGATTGAGTATGAGGGCAATGGTGATTTTCTGGAAAAGAACCCGCTGGTGGGCGCTTACAACAATTACGGTAATTACGTTGAAGTGCGGCTGGCGCCCGGTGCAGACGCGCAGCAGCTCCTGCAAATGGTGGCCGCGCGATCAAGAGTCAACAAGTTTGAACTGATGGAGCCGTCCCTGGAAGAAATATTCATCAACACGGTGGGAAAATCCAATGCATAACATTTTCATCATCGCCAAGCGTGAATACCTGGAGCGTGTGCGTTCGCGTTCGTTTGTGATCATGACGTTTTTTATTCCCGCGCTGATGCTGGGAGTCACGGTCCTGCCCACCATGCTGATGCAACGCGGCAGCAATGAGACCAAGCACATGGTGGTGGTGGCCGTGGACCGCGAAACTGCGGAGATGATCCGCAGCCGGATTGAGCAGAAACAGGACCAGCAGGGAAGTGCGGATAATCAACCATCGAGCAAACGTGGTTTGCCACCTACCCACTTCAGCGTGGACGTGAGCACGAATGCCGCGCCGGCGGACCGGGAAGCCCTGACGCAAAAGGTCAATCAGAAGCAATTGGATGGCTTTCTGTGGGCCACGCCAGATGCGATCGCGGCCAGAAAGCTAGATTTTGTCACTAATGACACTTCCAGCTTCATCGAAAATGGCATCCTGGGCCAAACGGTCAGCGACGCGTTGCGCCGCCACGCTCTGAAAGCCAAAGGTTTGCAGGAAAGCGATATCGACGCCGCGCTGCGGCCCGTGGAAGTCGAGCCGGTGAGCCCCAAGGGCAAGAACGCGCCTGATCCCCAAAAGATGTTCATCGCCACGCTGGCCATGGTGATGGTGATGTATATGACCGTGCTGCTCTATGGCATCAACGTGATGCGGTCCATCCTGGAAGAAAAAACCTCGCGCATCATGGAGGTGATGCTCTCGATAGCCACTTCCAAGGAAATGATGGCGGGAAAAATCCTGGGCGTAGGAGCGGTAGGGTTGACGCAAGTGGGCATCTGGGCCGCGGCGTCGGCTGCATTTGCCGGCTACGCTGTGGTGGCCTCCGGCATGCTCAAGCAGGTCAAGGCCGCCATGAATCCCATGCTGCTCATTTATTTTGTGGTGTTCTTTCTGCTCGGCTACGTTCTTTACAGCACGCTATGCGCGGCTGTTGGCTCTATGGTGAATTCCGAGCAGGAAGCGCAGCAGATGCAATTCCTGGTAATGATGCCGATGATCCTGGCCGTCATCTTCATCACCAATATTTTCACGCATCCAAATTCATCCATTGCGGTCTTCGGTTCACTATTTCCCTTTACCGCGCCTTTGGTAATGTTCAGCCGCATTGCAATGCAGGCTGGTGATACTCCTGGATGGCAGATCGGCCTTTCAATAGCTCTGATGCTGGCAACAATTTATGGCATGGTCTGGCTCTGCGGACGGATTTACCGCGTTGGCATTTTGATGTATGGCAAGAAGCCGAACCTGCCGGAAATCATGAAGTGGATCAAATACGCGTAAGGGAAAATAACTTCTTACGACTGATTAACACGGATAACACTGATCGGGTGAAGTTGCTCGCGACGTACGCGCTGTTGTTTTAGTTAGCCGAGAAGCGAAGCCTATACAATCAGACTCGTGAGCGACGTTGCGCAGGCCGAAATCAAACGCGAGAGCGGCGAAAGCACGCGTGTATTTTCCTTTAGCGAGCGGGTCAAAATTTGGCTGATTTCGTGGGCTGGGTATCTGTTGATCCGGACCATTGGAGCGACACTTCGCTACAAGTTCTTTCTCGAGCCAGGCTGCACAGGCAATTCCTCAGGTGCCGGACCGCCGGCCATCTGGTGCTTCTGGCATCGGGCTGTCATTCCCGCAACGTATCGTTTTCGCAATCAAGGCCTGGCTGTGATGACCAGCCGCAGCTTTGATGGTGAATACATCGCCCGCATCATTCAGAAGCTGGGTTTCACTGCCGTGCGGGGATCGAGTTCGCGCGGGGCCGTTGGAGCTTTGATCGGCATGCGCCAGCAGCTGGAGCAGGGACACGGCGTGGTGTTTACGATCGACGGGCCACGCGGCCCGCGCTACGTCGCCAAACCGGGGCCTGTCCTGCTGGCCAAGAAGACCGGCGTTCCCATCAGCTGTTTTTACGTGGCGGTGGAGCGCGCGTGGATATTAAATTCCTGGGACCAGATGATGATTCCCAAACCATTCTCGCAAGCCGCGGTCTATGCCAGCGGTCCAATCTACGTGTCAGCCGATGCCACCGACGAACAGATGTCGGCTTTGCATCAGAAAATGCAGGAGACTCTGGAGCGATGCAGGCTGGGAGCGGAAAAAGCATTCAGCAGTCAGCAATCAGCATTCAGCTAAGTTATTGACCGCCAAGAACGCTAAGGGCGCGAAGGAATAAATCTGGATTTGAACGTCTTTAAGACTCGTCCGTTGCGGTTAAGCTTTCTGCTGAATGGCCAATTCTGAGTTGAATATTACTCTCCCAACCAATCGCCAATCGCACGTAGAGATACCACGTGATCGCAGATGATCTTCACTGCTGCCATGATTGGGACAGCCAGAATCAGTCCCATGGCTCCCCAGATGAAACCCCAGATCAGCAATGAAATCGTGACCACCAGAGGATTTAATTGCAGACGCCTGCCCAGGATTTTGGGGTAGAGCACGTTCATGGAAAGCATATGAAGTCCGAGCACGGTGGCGGCCACAATGAGCAGCCGTGTATCGCTGAGCGTGCCAACGCCGGCAGCTATCGGCGGGAGCATGGCTACGGCGATCCCGAGATATGGCATAAGGCTGAGAAAGCCGCTGATGAAGCCGATGAAATAGAAGTAAGGAACACCCAAAAAGCCGAAAATGATGACGCTGCAAATGCCCATGAAAAGCCCGATGACAAAGTTCCCAGCAATGAAACTTTTCATCATGGCGGAAATGTGCCCCAGCGTAACGTAAGCGGTGCTGCGATTTTCAGGCCGAAAGAGTTGTACAGACCTGGTCCGCGCGTGCTCCTGCCAGCTCAACATGAAATAGGTTAGAAAAGGAATAAAGCAGAGCGTGAGCACCACTTCAGTAACTTGGCCAATTTTATCGCTCATCCCGCCTTGCGCGCCCTGGTTTTCGACTTTTACGGGCATAGGTTTCCTTGCGCTCTTGTCCTCGGGAAAGACCTGTTGCGTGGTTTTTTCCAACTCATTGGTTCGCTGGCGAAAGTGCGCGAGATGGCTGCGAATCCGATCAGAGTATTTGGGCAGTTCGTGAACAAAGTTCATGGCCTTGCCGTACAAAAAGTAGCTGCCGGCGTACATGAGTGCCAGCATGAACAGGACGGCAAGAAACGCTCCAGCTGCACGCGGCAAACGAATTTTTTCCAGCAGGTTCACCACTGGCTCCAGCACGAAGGCAAGCAGTATCGACACCAGCAGAGTTATCAGGATCAGCTTGGCGACATAGCAGATGACCAGAACCACGGCGGCTCCGACAATCATCTGCGCTACGGCGCCGGCATGCAGAGCGGTATTAAGCTTGCGCTGATTTCTTTGCTCCAGCTCTTTGCCCGAGGACTCGCTGTCCGGGGCTTCCTCCGGCATGAGCTGCTCTGGGCCAGGGGGAATAATGCGATTCGACGCCATATAACTAGCTGAGATGCAGAAACTCGTATAATCGCCGCGTGGGAGCCACCGGACGCATCCTGGCCATCGACTACGGCAGCCGCCGCATGGGACTGGCTGTGACGGACCCGCTGGGCATCACCGCACAGGGGATTGAGACCCTGGAGCGCAAGAACAATCGCGCCGACTTTGGCCGACTGGAACGGACCATCCGCCAGTATGAAATCAAGGAAATCGTACTGGGAAACCCGCTACGTATGAGCGGACAGGAAGGCGCGCAGTCGCGGAAAGTGGCAGAATTTGCCGAAGAACTGCGCAAACGTTTTCAACTCCCCGTCCATCTTTGGGATGAGCGACTCACCTCGGCCGAAGCCAACCGCTTGCTGCGCGAAAATGAAGTGAGCATCAAGAAGCGAACTCAGGCCGTAGACCGCATGGCCGCAGTGCTGATTCTGCAGAGCTTTATGCAGTCGAGAAGTCTTGACTGAATCGATTTGCCGATTGCGGGTCCAACGCGTTTGCAACTCCAGGGCAAAGATTCTCTTCCAAATTGTTAAGTGAACCGGCAGTTCATTGTCCATTCGTGACGCTCCATAGGCAGGGAAGATGGATGCGCGAAGCGGATTCGCCCTTAGAATATAAGAAGCCAGAAAAACTGATTCATGCTGAAATTTCTTTTCAGAACCGTTGTGGTGTTGCTGGTGCTGGCAGGCGTTCTGCTGGCTTACGGCCTCCTTCTGCCGGCTGGGCCGACGCAACAAAAGATGGTCCAGCTGAAACCGGGTTCTTCCGCGCGACACATTGCAGCCGCGCTGGCCAATGCCGGGATCATCCGCAGCCAGTATGCGTTCCTGGCATGGCATTACCTGCACGGACGCAAACCGCTGAAGGCAGGCGAATACGCCTTTGACCATCGCGCCACCACGCGCGAAGTTTATGACCGCATTGCTCATGGCGACATTTATTTCCAGACGCTGGTTGTGCCGGAAGGCTACAACATGTTTGATATCGCCAGTGCGATTGAAGAAGCGCAGCTGGGCAAGCGAGAAGATTTTCTTAAGATCGTGCGCAGCGACACCAACCTGATCAAAGACCTTGATCCGCAAGCCCCAAGCCTTGAGGGCTACCTGTTTCCGGACACATATCACTTCACCCGGACACAATCTTTGCATGACATGGCGGCGGCCATGGTGCGGCGTTTCCGCCAGGCAGCGAAGGACGTGGGCCTGAACCAGAATTTTCATGCCGTGGTCACGATGGCAAGCATCGTAGAAAAAGAGACAGGCGCTCCGGAAGAACGGCCGGAGGTAGCCAGCGTGTTTTACAACCGGCTGGACAAGCGCATGGTGCTGGCCACCGATCCATCAGTGATTTATGCGGCGCTGCTGAATAACCGTTACAACGGCGTGATTCACCAGTCTGACCTGCACTTTGATTCGCCGTACAATACTTACCGCACCGCTGGCCTGCCGCCAGGACCAATTTCCAATCCCGGACGGGCATCATTGCAGGCGGCGTTGCATCCGGCCCA
>DATBVH010000130.1:0-4320 GCA_036515395.1 Candidatus Angelobacter sp. | reverse complement strand
CTTTGATGAGGTCAAAGAAGGCGTTCGCATGCGCATCTGGCGAGGACATGCATATCTGCTCGCCGATGTTGCTGTGCCGGCTAAACACCCTCTCGCTGGCTTCACTGGTGAGCAGTTCCCAATAGATACACATTGGGGAGTGAACGAGACCTGGGTGGAAGATGGCTGGTATTTCTATAAGTGGGATTACGGCCATCACCGCGATTGCAGCATCGGCGATAGGCTCAGCCAAGACGGTAAAAAATGGACTGTTGAACTGGTCAAGGCGGAGCTGGTCAATGTCCACCATCAAACCGTTTTGCTGGCCAAGCTAGCTGAGCTGATCTACATGAACGGGAAGGTGGGCCGATGAGCGCAGCCACCATCTCACGCGAACTTCTTAAGGCGCAGTTGATAGCGGCGACGCTTACTCATCGCGAGTACCGCTACCTTAGGAATGCCGTTCGCGTGCTCCGCTTGTCTGGAGCGCCGCTCGATGCCGAGCAGGAGAAAAAGGTGAAGGAGTTTGAGGCGGCAGTCGCCGCTTATGAGGCTTATCAGGAGGCGCATCCCTGCTGACCCTAGCGCAGAAGCTAGAGCAACGTGGAATTCCGGCCGCGGCCCTGAAGACTCACAGGGTCCCGCGCAACCTTACCGCGTTGAATGTTCCGCAGAAGGCCGACTATCTCTCCGTTGTTTTCTGTCTGATTGCGAACCGCGTGCTGCCTGAAGATGGCGGCCGGCGAAGCTGGCTCACTCCCAAGACGCATGACGAATTGTCGCTGGCCATGGGGCTTGATTCCCGCGTGACGTTCACCAAGCGTCTCAGCTATCTTCGCGGAGAGGCCAGGGAGCAAATCGTCTGGATCGATAACAAGGGTAGAACACGCTTTCGCCTGGGCGAGTTGAAGCCGTTTGGCGAATTGTGTCCCTGGAAATCCACCCCCGATGATTTCCCTTCCCGACGCAATGCCGCCGCGCCCATGATCCACAGCCGGCGACGCTGGGCAGAGCCCAACGTGTACAGCGTTGGACTGCCTGAGAAAAAAGTTGAGTTTGTGGTTTACCGCATATCCACGAACAAACCCGTTCCCAGGGCACGCTTCAGCGGCAGCAGCAATGATGAAGACACGTTCGCCAGGGTGTACAAAGCGGCGCAGGACCAGGCTCTGAAACTGAATGACCGGCTGGGGCACATCGATTATGAAGTGCGCCAAAGCAAGCTGGACCCCGACAATTTTTACTATCCCACGGCGCATGACATCGTGTTCGACAAAAAGCTCTCGCCGTTTTTCAATCATGCGTACCTGTTCAAAGAAAATGGCGAGCTGGACTTCAGCGGCACCTTCGATTTGCCGGAATGGGTTTGGCATCCCGCGCTGGGCGTCTCAGACACCGCGCGCCTGGTGCTGACGTACTACATTGCCGCTGGGCTGATTACAGACAGAGGTGTGGACGGCAAGCCCAAAGGCTGGATACAGCCCAAGCAGCGCACGGTAGCGCGACGGCTGGGGATCTCCACCAAGACGGTCCATAAAGCGGATCGCGAGCTGGAGGCAATTGGAATCATCCGCGTCGTGGGGACAGTTAAAACGCGCGAGGCAGTCACAGCGGAGATGGTGTGGGCGCAAGAAAAAGCGCAGTCCCAGGGCAAGGTGCCTTTCCAGAAAGCCGCGCAGGCTGGAGATACCGGCATACCGCAAAGCCGGCGCAGGGAAAACGTGATCTTGTTCCTGCCGATCCGCACCATGACCGACGTGGAGATACTGGCAGAACGCCGCCGCATGATGCTTGCCCGCCGCGCGATGCACGAAACCAGGAAGATGCACCGCGCATGGCTGCGCCAGTTGCAGTTGAAGGACGCCCAGCTAAAGGATATCGCGGCAAAGAGCTTTGCCCTGGCCTTGCAAGTGTGCCGCGCTACCAGGCTGCATCGCAAAGCAGTGGAAGCGTTCCAGGGACAGAAAGCGCGCATAACGGCCGTCTGGGCCGCGGTACAGCAGGAGCTTTTGCAAGCCGGAATAGAGCGGCGCATTACTACCGCTTTGATCCCCACCATCCTCGCCCCTCCACACCCTCTCAGCCAGGCTGAAGCCGCTCAGATCAATGAGATCATCGAGCGTTCCTTCAACAAATTGGGCCTGGACCCCTAAAAAGCGTCTTCTTGGCCAAGGCCGCTCCGCCGCAACGGGATAAGTGTTCCCCGTTGCGGCTTTTTGCGTTTACCAGTGTTTATGCGGTGAAGGGCGGCGCCGGCGTGAAATCGATCCAACTGAGTTAACTAGTTGATTAATAGCCGCAAAGGTGTTTTGTTACCACTTAGCTACTCTTTCGCCGATGATCGCACGCAATTAGGCAGACCTGGACCCGGCTGAGCACAATCGAGAGCGGCCGTGAGCAAATCCCTTGTGGAAGACTGAAACATTCGTGTCATTTCATCCTTATATGTAGTGTCGAATCATCCTGAAAATCGTAGTGCTTTGGCCTTAAAGTTGTATGGAAAGCGGCGAGCATAAGGTCTTTAGGTTTTGTTCTTAAGTACCTCTGAGTCAGAACAGCAGCAGTAGGGTAGCCTTCAGCCTGTGAATTTCTGTGGAACACTGTGGAAAAAGCTAAGAGATAGGGTGGTGACCCGACGGGCTTCGCCTGATTTTGCGAAGGGGTGCCGGCAACCTTCCCTTCCCCTCTGACCATGGTGACCCCTTCGCGCATCCCCGAAAGCAAAAGGCTTCCCACTTATGTGCGCAAAGCAAGCTGAGGGCCAGAGCGTCGCCGCCTCTTGAGTTTTCGAGAGCGATGCAGTCGAACTAGTCGCACCCTACAGTTGTACTTCCTATACACATCACTCAAGAATGCTTCCAGCACCGGCTTGGACTCTTCGTTTACGTCGATCACCGTTTCCTTTTTTTGCCCTACCAGAACACGAGCGAGATCCCGCACGACTTGCCCGGTGTTTTTCATGGGCGCACCGAAGTGAGCCACTCGTAACCGCAACGCGGACAGGTTTTGTGAAGGTGCTCCGCAAGGATTCCAGCGCAGATATTGATGCGCGGCTTGCGGGCGCCCAGCGGATTACTCAGTCCCGGCAAGAACGACATGAGAGCATCAATAGGATTTTTGTCCTGCTCTTCCTCAAGCTCTTTGCCGCCTGGGCAGAATCGCGTGTTGATGCCCATCATTCCCAGCATGGGATTAGGTGAGTTGTCGCCGGCGCCGCACTTTACGCACTCCGCTGATTCAGTGAACCGTTTGATAGTAGGTGTTTCCATTTTGCTTCCTCACTTTGTAAAAAAGATTCCAGGGCATACGGCCGAAGACGGCGTAAAACTCAGGAGCCTCCAGACGAACTGTTGTTTCGCATCGATTGCAGTACTTGGCCGGGCCGCGACTGGCTAAGAGCTGGCCGCCAGACGTGCTTACAGCGCAACCGCTTCCACCATCTGAGAAAACGCCAGCTCAAAACGGCACCCGCGTTCTGTCAGTTCCTTTGGCTCGCCGGATTTTCCAGATGTCATCGGCAAAGTGTGAACGGCGATTGGGCGACGTCGCCCGGATCATAGCGATAGCCTGGCGCGGCGTCATCTCGCTCGATTCTCCGTGCATGCTCTTGACGGCCATCATCCACTGCGCAAGGTTGCGCGCGGGCTGGGCAGGCGGGTTGTACTCCAGATCCACGCGCCGGCCGATGTTATGACGCTTGAGCAGGAAGCCAACCTGCGTATTGCAGGCATGGCACGCGCCGATGAGGTTTTTGGGATCTTCATCGGATTCGTTGCCGTTCAAATGGTGTACGCGCATGTTGCGGCTCGATCCGCAGAAGCCGCACCGTTTGAGCAATGAGGGATCGATGCACGCGCGCGAACGGGCGCGATGCTGGCGATCGGTGACGTGCTTCTTGCGCCTGGGAATATCACAGGCCAGCACGATGGCAAGGCCGGCATAAGTCTTTACCAGGTCGCGGACCGTGCGAGTGTCATGGCGTCGCCAGGCCAGCGCCGGAGCTGCGGTCAAAAACAGAAAGCAGATTGTGGCGGCGATTTTCATGCACCCACCGCGTCCAGTGCAGAGGCGTTGCCCAGCAGATAGCCAAAGCCTCTCACTGTGTGAATCAGTTTGTTCTCAAAGCCTTTATCGATTTTGTTGCGCAGATAGCAGATGTAAACGTCTACTGCGTTGGTTAGGTTCTCGCGGTTCACTAAAGACCAGCTATGCTCCTCGATCATGCGCCGGGTCACTACGCGGTTCTTGTTGTGGACCAGGTACACCAGCAGCCAAAATTCATTTGGCGATAGCTTTATCCTCCGCCCTGCTCGCGAAACGGTAATGCCGCTTATCACCAGG
>DATBVH010000129.1:0-8236 GCA_036515395.1 Candidatus Angelobacter sp. | reverse complement strand
GCATTGATGAAGCTGAGCGTCAACGTATTTCGCTGGAAATCAGGAAAGACGCTGCCGGCATGCGGCCAAGCGCATTTAAAAAGTAAAAAAGGCCGAGAGCAATTCCCGGCCAATCTTGCGCAACCAGCGTCAGCTTAGAAGCGATTCCCTCCGGCAACGGGCATGTTGCGATAACCGCCGCCTTTTTCCTGACCCATGCGCTCCAGGAAAGTTGATGCCATATCGACAAACTTGCTGCCTTTTTCAATGTACTCAGGCATGCGGTGCCACAGTTCTTCGAATTTTTCCGGGTTCTCGGCGGCAAAAGTCGCTACGCCAATTCCGGCAACGGCCAGACCCGCCGGCCGCCGACCCGTAAGGAACAGAATTGCCCCCGCCGCAAAAGATCCAATCATCAGCGTTTTCTTCCAATCCATTGCTCCGCCCTCCATTGTGTGCTGTGGCTGAAACTCTAATCTATTTTCCGCGCTCATGAAAGCCGCCACGCTTCTTTACCCGGTTCATTAGAACCGCAATTACCGTATTCTGTTGCCCGGCGCGAATGGCTCGTCAGAATTTCAACATCTGCTATCTATTGATAATCGATTAATAATCGATGAAGAGAGGCTCTCGACGCAAACGATCAGAGTGAATACAAAGAATTTCAACCGGGTGAAGTGCGACGAGCGAAAGGATGTTCGGAAAACTAAATGCCGGGAGTGTGCGAGACAAAAGAAAGTGGGCGCCGGTATAGGGGCGACGCCCACGTGGGGGTACTGCGTATGTTGTTATTAGGATAGACGCAGGATCGGGAAAAAAGTTTCAGCTTTTTCTGAAATTAACATAACTAAATATCCTGAAGTTAATAGAACCATGAGATTACTCTTAGCAAATGAAAAAACCCTTCGCCAAAGCGAAGGGTTGGAGAGTAAGGAGAGAGGAGATACAATCGACGGCTTTTACGACATGCGCGAAATCAGTTTACGCAACTGCAAACGAGCCTGATGCAATCCGAACTGCGACTCTTTTACATCCAGACCAAGCAGATAGGCAATTTTTTCATGGGTGTAGCCTTCAACATCGTGAAGGAGGAAAATCATTTTTTCGGTTGCCGGCAGTTCCACGACGGCGCGTTCCAGATGCACCCGTTTCACATTGCCGCAAACGCTCTTGGTTTCCGCGGAAACGCTGCTGTTCAGCGTCAGGGTACCAATAGTGGTGAGTTCGCGGATTTCAGCCAGAAGCGCCTGGTCAATCTGTTCGGTCTTCGGCTCTGCCGATAACGCGAAAGCGCGCAGGAATGTATTGGTGGAGAGCTGTTCAGCCGCCAGCTCATTGTCGGTCATCCAAAAAGCCAGCGAGTAAATTCTGTGGCAGTGCTCGCCGTAAATCGCATCATAGTTTGATGTGCGGTTTTCAACTGCGGCGATAACTCCAAAATTGATCACGCTTACGCTGCTAGACATTTAACCTACCTCTTGTTTTCGGCCCGCTGCAGGGTCCTTTTTGATTACCGTCAGTCATTCGACGATTGTTACTAGTGCAATCGAGATGCCCAAAGAACGCTCCGGCCAATAAAGTTTTGCAAGGTAAATTAAGTTGTTGATTTTTAAAGCTCAACATCCAATTTTTGGAGTTTGCCCTTGAAGTCCATAGAAGAGGAGGATTAAGGCGAATCCAAGCTGGATATAGTTTATGAGCATCCGGATACCACTTCTAGGCACCTGAAGTTCGTATACGTCAATTTATGCCGGGTAAATTTTACAGGGGATGCTGGAGTTCCGAAGAATTAACGAACCATCAACACTTCGCGGATATTATCGCGACCGAGGAAGAACTTGCGGGAGGCAAAGTCCTTAAACAAATTTTCGATGTGCCGGTTATTGAAAATCCGCTGCAGCTTAAAGCCCGGGATAGGCTCCAGTTCGAGCGTGTCTTTTTGAACAATATGGTGGCGGGAATACAGAGATTCCGCTCCAGCATCCTTTGTATGAAAAAAGGCCAGCAGATGGCCCTTGGGCTTCAGCATGACCTGCAGACGTTCAACCAGGGGCTTTACGAGGCTTTCAGGAAGGTAGTCAGCCACGTCCCAGAACAGGATGGCGTCAAACTGATCAGCCGCATAATTAAGGTTTTCCGCAAAGAACTTCGCCGGGTCAAGCTGGAGCGTGCCATCCTCCTGCTTCACGCTGTAACGTTCATCCTGCGATTCTCGCAAAATGTCTTCATTCGAGACGCGCACACCCATTTCGGTGAGTAAGGCAATGTTTGTAGGTGAGGTTGGACCCAGGTCAAGGACGCAGGTTTTCCGTTCGCCGCTGCTGCCCAGGCCGCGCATGAATTCGCCCAGACCGATGCAGGTGCGTCTGGTCCGTGGCGCAGATTTGTTACCTTCTTCAGGCTTGGACTGAGAACCGCCTGCCCCACGGAACCATCGCATTAAATTGTTACCGGAGGAGCTCACGCTCCTTAACTTTACCTTATTTACTATCTAAAAAGGAACCCTGCGAATCGGAGCTGGCGCTGTAACTCGTCGCACTCGAACTCGAGGATGTGCCACTGCCGGCACTCATGCCTGCACTAGCCGCCACTGCCAGAGGCTTGCGTGCTTCCACCACCTGGGCCTTTTCCTTGATATCAATGGCGCCCTTGAAGAACGCGCCATCCTCAATCACGATGCGTTGTGTACTGACATCGCCAATCAGCGTGCAGGACTTGCGCAGCTCCACGCGTCCGGTAGCCGTGATGTTTCCCTCCACCCGGCCATGAACGACGAGATCGCGCGCGGAAATGCCCGCCTTGATTTTGCCATTCGGACCGATGATGAGGCTGTGATCGCGCAAATCGATTGTGCCTTCAATTGATCCATCCAGATAAAGGTCCTCACTGCCGGTAAGCTCGCCTTTGATCTGGACTGACTTGCCGATGTGGCCTACATCCGCGCGGTGCGGCTCGCTGGCCTTTGGGGTTTCTTTATGCTGTGTGGGAATACTTGGTGCAGCAACAGCAGCTGCGGGGGGTACAGGCTGCGCAGGCTGGGTAGGGTTCATGCTCATGGGCTTGTTGTCTTCAGGACGCGGTTTCCACATTTTTGGCACCTTTTCTTTCAGTTATCGCTCTCTTCAGAGAGAAATTCTCTTGCCTTTGGAACGCCTGTCGCAGATTTCAATCAGGAGTTTGACGGCTAGTGTACTGCTGTCTTCCAAATTCAAATAGTTACTCTAGGTGTGCGCCGGAAAGGCAATCCAGTACCCATACACGGTATTCTGTTGCCCAATTTTACGTATTTACAATAAAGTAAACAGTAACTATTTCATCACCTCCTTGCAGGCGAGAGACAAGATCATATTTATCAATGGCTTACGTTTCATCAAGAAAGCGCTGAAACTCTGGCCAGTTTGGCTGTCTGTTTGCTTTTAAGTTATGTGTCGACCGGACGGAATGTCGCGGCGCACGGGTGGAACCGAAACCAGGGGAACAGCGGTTCTGAACGCAAGTCGCGGCTATTGAGCCAATGGGACTGCCTTTCCGAGAGGTTGACAATAAAGGGGCGGCTGCAAAGCTGCCTCTTTTTACTTTATTCCCGGAAATCGCCAGTCATCTTCACAAAAGGTAAAATGCAACTAGCTGCTGGTTTTTCAGCGTCTAACAAGTACCAGCATTTGAAACATTATGAGTTACTTCAATTTTCTGCGGCGCGCGTGGCTGCTCCTGATTTTTGCAAGCCTCGGTACGACTCTCCGCGCCCAGACGCCGGCGGACACTCTACCTCCGCTCCCTAAAGATGCAAACCAGTTCGTCAAAGACGCGATCAAGCACCAACTGGAAGCGGATGCTGCTGACCATACGCACTGGCGCTATCACATCCATCGAGAAGACGAAAGAGGCTCTCAAGATCGCGATGTGATTGACACCAAGGACGGCCAGCTCGCCCGCACTCTTCTCATCAATGGCAAGCCTCTGACCCCTGAGCAGCGCTCTGCCGATGAGCTGCGTATGAAAAAGCTGGTAGAAGACCCCGATGAGCGGGCAAAGCGGGATAAACGCGCCAAGGAAGACGAAGATAAGGGAGTGCAGATGTTTAAGGCGATCCCTGATGCTTTTATCTTCAAGTATGAAGGCGCTGAAAATGGCCAGGTAAGGCTCTCATTCTTTCCCAATCCTCATTACAATCCTCCCACAAGGGAGTTGCAGGTCTTCCGTTCCTTGAGCGGAATGATCTGGATTGACCGCGCTGCAG
The DNA here is from genome assembly GCA_036515395.1 of Candidatus Angelobacter sp. Lineage (GTDB taxonomy): Bacteria > Acidobacteriota > Terriglobia > Terriglobales > Acidobacteriaceae > Angelobacter. Next base: position 4,017 of record DATBVH010000129.1, on the reverse strand, counting down.
TTCGCATGTCGCGGCTGGATGGCTCATTGTTTGAAGATGTAACCTTTGGCTGGGGATTGCTGGGCCGTCTAAACAAGGGCGGAACATTCTCCGTGACTCAACGGCGTGTTGGGGACGATCATTGGGAAATCGTCTCACTTGATGTGAAGATGTCCGGCCATGCCGTGATTTTCAAGACCATCAACGTCAAACAACTTCAACGCATGACTGAATTCCATCGCGTCAGCGACAATATGACCATCTCTGAAGCCTACCAACTGCTGGAAAAAGGCGACTCGGCCGTATCCGCCGAAAATAAAGGCGGCCTGGCAAATTCTCAGGGCAAACAGTAGCTACTTTCCCGTCTCTGGCAACAAATGTTCTTCATTCGACGGTAACTCCTTGCGCCAAGCGTGCTGTACCGCGTTTTCTTCTGATTTCAAAGTGCATATAAAGCCTCACAAAATTGGCGATTGACGTAATCAACCTGAGCATGAGGACGCTTGAACATCGGACATGTGACCCCCATCACATCTCCGCAGGAAACAACGCCTTAGGATGAGCTTCATAAGTTGAGTCAGAGCATTTCTTAAGGATGGGTGGCAATGAATACAAGCTTTGATCTGAACCGGTGCCCTTTGATTGTGATCTGGGAAACCACACAGGCGTGCGACCTTTCCTGCTGTCATTGCCGCGCTAGTGCGCAGTCAAAGCGCCACCCATTGGAATTGACCACCATGGAAGCGGAGAAGCTGATTCGCGACATCGCCGACCTGAAGCCTCCCATTTTCATTCTGACCGGTGGCGATCCCTTGAAGCGCTCTGACATTTTTTATCTGGTCCGCCGGGCAGTGGCGCATGGCCTCCATCCGGCTATGACGCCCAGCGCCACACCATTGCTGACCCGCGAAGCCATCGCCGATTTGAAACGTGCCCACCTCTCCAGAATGGCCGTGAGCCTTGACGGCGCAACTCCGGAATTGCATGACGCATTTCGCGGCGTACCTGGATCGTTTGCACGAACACTGGAAGCAATTCACTGGGCCAACGAATTTGGCCTTCCCATTCAAGTGAACACAAGTATTTCCAAACGGAATATGCATGACCTGGAAAACATGGCGAACCTGTTGAAACAGTTCAAGCTGGTCCTTTGGAGCGCCTTTTTCCTGGTACCGACGGGACGCGCGCAGATGGCCGATCTCCTTTCCGCCGATGAGGTCGAGCAGGCATTCGCAACTCTCTATCGCTTTTCCAAGGAACTGCCCTTCAAGGTTAAAACGACTGAAGCGCAGCATTATCGCCGGTACATCATCCAGCAGCGGCTCAAGAGCAAAGGCCAACGTCCCTTTACAGCCGGAGACGATGGATGGGAGAAGACGATTCCGGGACTTCTACCCATCAATGATGGCAAGGGATTTGTATTTGTCTCACATACAGGTGAGGTTTGTCCCAGCGGCTTTTTGCCGGTCTCTGCGGGAAACGTACGCGTGGACAGCCTGACGGAAATCTATCGCAATTCGCCGATGCTGAGGGCATTGCGCAACACCTCAAATTTGCAGGGCAAGTGCGGCGCATGCGAATTCAAGGAAATCTGCGGCGGTTCACGCGCCCGCGCCTATGCGGTAACGGGAAACATGTTTGCTGAAGATCCTTGCTGCAACTACATTCCACAGGCATTGCAAGTCTGCGACGTAGCATAGACCGATATTGCGCCAGCACCTAGTTCTATCGAATTAAGGGGTGCACCTTCAAATCGGAGACACGGAATCACTTTCTCGGATTCCGCAGCTCTCGTTTCTTTCCTCCTAAACCCGCAAACGAGGCAAACCTGCGTATGAACGCATGATCTAAGTCCTTAGCGCCGCTTCCATTCTTCTCTCAAGGCCGGAGTCAGGCAGGCCGAATAAACCAGGAGGAAGTACATGAGAAAGACATCTTTGATTACAGCAATCCTGTTGTTGTCCGCCATTTGGGCTGTGGCGCAAACTTCGCCAAGCAGCTCATCGCCATCAACAACACCGGATACAAGCTCACAACAGTCCACGTCTCCATCTTCAACGTCTCCGTCGTCAACTTCGCCATCGCAAACGTCGCCGTCGTCAACTTCGCCGTCATCGACATCTCCATCGTCGACTTCATCCGGCCAATCAACGACTCCCGACACCAGCTCAACCACTACCCAGACCACGACGACACAGACCACGCAAACCTCAAGCAACAGCAGCGGTAATTCCATTGAAGGTTGCCTGAGCGGTTCAGCGGGCAATTGGACCCTGACGGACCAATCCGGCAAAACGTATCAACTCGCCGGCGACACCTCAAAGCTGAGCGACCAAGTTGGTCATCAGGTTCGGATTATGGGAACGGACAATAGCGCATCAGGTTCCAGCAGCGGAAGCATGGGCAGCTCACCCAGCTCCAGCAGCAGCGCCAGCGGTTCAAGCAGTGGATCCAGCGCAACTGGTGCAGGCTCCTCGTCCGGATCTCAATCAACGTTTAATGTGAAAAAAGTGAAAATGATCTCGAGCACCTGCTCGACGACCAGCAAGTAACGAGAGAAGCGCGTAAAGTGACCCCTGCGCTAAGGCGCAGGGGTTTTCTTTTGCTGACAAGGAATTAGGGATTCACGTGCAAACGGCCGTCGCGTAGAACGGTGCATTTTCGATCGCGCCAGACAATCTTGTCACCGACAAAACCGCTGATCCAGATAAAGAAACCGATTACATCCTGAACCGGCAGCAGCCACCACTCGCTTTGTGTGACCGGATCATGAACAACGGATCGGGCAGTGGCCAGCGCCGCGCCGCCGCGCAAGATGAGGGTAAGGAACAACACAGGCCACGCTGTGGGATATGCAGCGCAGAACAGAAGCGCCAGCGGTAGCGGATACGTGAAAATCTGGCCCCAATAGCCAGCAGGACGCGAGCGGCGCGTGCTGCGCGCCCAGCGCATACGGTGGCCAAGATTGTGCATCATGCTTTGGCTGCCAATGCGGTGTTCGATGACATAAGACGAGAACAAAACACCGTGACCAAGTTCGGCTGCGCGCTGACCAATCACAAAATCTTCCGCCAGAAACTCCTGTAAGTAGCCGAATCCGCCCATGTCTTCAAGCACGCTGCGACGGACAGCTACGGTGCAGCCCAGCGCAAAACGCATGCCCTCAATCATGCGCGCGACCATAACGCCGCCCAGAAGTTCGGTGTTCATCCCAATCGCTTCCATGCGCGACCATAGGCTCTTGCCCGGGACTGCGCGGTAAGGACAGCTGATCAATCCAACGTGATCGTCCTGAAGTTCCTGCGCCAGATGAGAGAGCAGGCTGGGCGTGACACGCACATCGCTGTCACTCATCACCAGCACGTCATAATGCGCTTCCCGCACCATGCGGTTCAGGCTGAACGCCTTTGCGTTGGGGATGGGCGACTCTCCCGTGACGATCACCCGCGTGCTGATTCGTCCGCTAAACTCGTTGATAATTTTTTCCGCTACCGGCACAGCCGGGTCGTCGGCGCGATGAACGCCGAATAGAATTTCATATTCGGGATAATCCTGCACCATGAAGCTGCGAAGATTTTCTTCCAGACCATCGTCATGGCCGCAGAGCGGTTTAAGAACGCTGATGGGAGGCGTATTTCCGGGAGCAGGCAGAGTGGTTGATAAGAAACGCCGGGTGGCAACAACAATCAGGACGCAGTAAACGAGCGAACCTGTAAGCAAGACCGCCAGAGCCGTTGTAATGATTACCATAACGCGGGTTTGTTCTCCATGTTGGAACCATCCGCAGTTTCGCCGGGAAGGCCGTTGGTAAAAAGAAATTTGCCGCCACTTTCAGCAATCTGATGAAAACGCGCGGGGCCGGCCAGGGCGCTCAGACGAGCGAGCCCGCTGCTGTCGGACACCAGATAATAGCGAATTGTACCTGACCAGAGCCTCATAAAGGCAGCGTCGTCAATAAAAACCGCAGGAGAACCCGGAGCGTAAGAGCCATATTCAAGGTTATTGATACGGCCATTCAGCAGCAAAGCGTCTTTATTG
>DATBVH010000128.1:0-2354 GCA_036515395.1 Candidatus Angelobacter sp. | reverse complement strand
AAAGTTCCCTGCTGTACTGCAGTTTCCAGATCACGGCTGGTAGACGCCACAACTCGCACGTCCACAGCAATGGATTTGCCCTGAACCTGAAACTCCCTTTCCTGCAAAGCACGCACCAGTCTGCCCTGGATATCGAGGGGCATTTCCCCAATCTCATCGAAAAACATGGTGCCGCCGCTGGCCAGGGCAAACACGCCTTCCTTAAGTTTTCCCAAGCCGTTGGCTGATTTAATGGGACCAAACAGTTGACTTTCTAAAGCGCCATTGGCTGTGGCCGCGCAATCTATCAGCAGGAAAGGACGGTCGTGAAAAGGTCCGCTGGCGTGAATGGCCCGCGCGACCGTTTCTTTGCCGGTGCCGCTTTCACCCTGAACCAAAACGGGGTGTTTGCTGGTGGCGACCTTATTGATAATGCGATACAACTTCTGCATTTCCGGCGATTGCCCGAGCATGCCGTGATAACCGCCGGGATGGACTTGTAAATGTTCGCGAGACATACGATCTTCCAATGAATTGCGCAGGCGTCCTGCGGCGCGGGTAAGCAGAGTCTTAAGTTCTTCACCTTTGAATGGCTTGCGGATAAAGTCGCACGCGCCACTCTTCATCGCAGTAACCACGGAATCGACCGTGGCATGTCCGCTGACCATAATGATTTCGGTCTGGGGATGCATTTCCTTAAATTTTGCCAGCAGATCGATTCCGTCCTGGCTCGACTGGCGGACATCGAGGAGGACCACATCAACAGGCTGGACTTCCATCTGGCGCAATGCGGCACGGGTATTGTCAGCCGTGTAAACCTTGAACCCCATGTTGCTTGCGACTTCCCTGGAGAGGTCTCTGGCCCAGCGATCTGCATCCACAATCAACAAGAATAGGGATTCAGCTGGGGAGGAAATTTCTTCACGTGGAATGGCACGAACTGCAGTCGACATAGATTCCCTTTCCGCTACTCTGGAAGCCATATATTCTGTCCTTGGCAAGAAGGGCGACTTCCGGAATCATTCGCGGCGAAAAACACTTAAGGCCCGCGCGTGTGCGCCAGGTCGGTTCGACTATTCGTTCTTTGCTTTAAATTAAAAGGTGCGTGATCCCCGCCGCTAACGGTGTCCGCTTTAAAAAGTTAACTAACAGTTTCGAAAGATAAACGACAGCTCAGAATTTGTTACTCTTTGGGTTAAAAATTTCCAATTTCAGAAACTTCATTGTCAGGATTACAGTAACGATAGGCCACGTACTTCTGCGCACTCGCCCGCTGTTGTCCAACGGACTACGTTGGCTTGACTTGGGCAGAAGCCACGCGATACCTTCGCGGGAAGCCTTTTCCAACAGAAACAGGGAGAGATCAGTGCCTTTTCAACGGATGATTACGCTCACGACCGACTTCGGATTGACCGAGCATTATGTGGGTGCAATGAAAGGGGTTATTTACAGTATTAATCCAACGGCACAGGTAGTAGATATCACCAATGCCGTGCAGTCCTTTGACGTGCTGGACGGCGCTCTTGCTGTCTCACAGGCCTATCATTATTTTCCTAAGGACACTGTACATGTGGTCGTGGTGGATCCCGGCGTGGGTGGGCCACGTAGACCGATTATTGCAACGATTGGCCAATACGTTTTTGTAGCGCCCGATAACGGTGTTCTGTCTTTGGTCTATGAGCGCGAGGAGCGCGTAAGCGTTCGTCACATAACTTCAGAACATTATTTCCATAATCCGATCAGCAAAACTTTTCATGGTCGTGATATTTTTGCGCCCGTGGCGGCTTACCTGAGCAAAGGCGTGGATACGGCCAAGTTTGGAGAAGAAATCACCGATTACGTGCGCTTTCTTGCCCCAAAGCCGAAAGCGACTGCTGAAAATGCCTGGAAAGCCCTGGTGCTCAAGACGGACAAATTCGGCAACCTGATTACGAATATCTCGCCGAAAGACATTCCGCAGATTTTTGATGGATCATCAAAGGCATTCAAGATCACCGTGGGCAAAGCTGAAGTCACAAAGCTTGTTTCCAGCTACGCTGAAGGCGCGCCGGGAGAGTTGTTTGCGCTTTTAGGGAGCACCGGCTTCCTGGAGATTTCCGCAAATAAAGCAGCAGCATCACGCGTGGCAGCAGCGGATAAAGGGAGTGAGGTTGTGGTGACGATTGCGGGCTAGCGGTTTTAAGGAGAATCGAAATGACATTTTTCACGGATGGCAGGGCATTTCTTAAGCGTAGTGTTCTAGCGGCGGCAGGGCTCACATTGCTGGGCGTCTCCGCATGCAAGTCCGGCCCGGCATCGAAGAATGCCGACGGGAAGTCTGGCGCGCAGCCAAATTCGGCGGCGCAGGGCAGCGGAGATGCGGGAATCAATCTCAA
>DATBVH010000127.1:0-9277 GCA_036515395.1 Candidatus Angelobacter sp. | reverse complement strand
CTTAAGGAATTACCCAGACTCAGCCCGTCCAGCTATGTAGGGCAGATTACGGCCCAAATGGCGCTCCCCTAGCCCATAGCCTACGACAAAATTTTCATTCATGAGAAAACCAAAGTAATCGGGCTGTAGTGACACCCGGCGTGCCGACTGCTTGTCCAGAAGGACAGCTAGTTTCACGCTGGCAGCGCCTCGGCCTACCAGGTTCCGAATCAGGAATTCACTCGTAATGCCGGATTGGACCAGCGCTTCCACCAGCAAAACATGCTGGCCTTTCACGTCGAGCTCAGGGCTAAAGAATATTTCGGTCGTGCTGGAATTGGCTTCCTTTGACTCAGCCTTTACAAATTGGCAGACCACGTCCAGATCCAGCTCACGAACCAGGTCAGCCATAAAAATAAAGCCATTCTCCATCACGCCAACAACATGGAGGGTTTTACCCTGAAAATCAGCGGAGATCTGTCGGGCCATCTCCTGCACGCGTTTCTTGATCTGTTCAGCAGTTAGCAGAATTCTGGGATATTCCGACTGAACGCCGCTCACTCGCCTGCCTCAGTAGTCATGTTTGTTTCCTCGATTAAGACAGCGTCCCCAGAGTCGTCGGCAAAGTCCTGTGCGGGGGGGAAAGACCGCATCCAGACGATTTGCCCGGCGCTTTCAATCACTGGCCAAGCCTTACGCTGCGCTGGAGAAAGCTCATAGCCCAGCCGGCCGGACTGTAACAACTCTTTTACTTTCTTAGGGGATTGCGTGTGGGCCGGAAAGAATTTATCACCAGCACGCCAATTTCTTACTTTCAGCTCGGGACCCAGCAGGCTTGCTTTTAAGAGCGTTGCCTCATTATAACCTGAAGCCTTTTGTTTTCCATCACTTATTAACTTTGCCCGAATGGTTATTCCCGCCTCCAGTACGGTAACTTCACCCGGGATCGGCAAGGAATAACAATAGTTCTCGGGTGTTTTCGGTGTGTTTCTGCCGAATTGGAGTTCCCGAACGGTACGATTTGCCGCTAACCCGTCCGGTAACACCAGCCTTGAGCCCGGTTTTCCGTGTTCTGCCAGATCTGTAAGTTGTTGAATATGCTTGAATTCAAGCGAGATACCTAAGCGCTGAGCGGTTCTCTGGATAACCTGGCGGCGGACGGCCAAAGGGAGGCCTCGCAAACCGGACAAGTCGAGCGCCAGAACGCCTTGAGCGTCACCGCTTGAGTTGCGTCCGCTACGGCTTGGCTTTCCTTCATGAACCAGTCTGGGCAACAGCGAGGAGATCTCATTGTCCCAATAGTCATCCTCAGCCTGCGCCAGGTTTGCCAGATCGGCCAAAGTTTGGCGGATTGCCGGGTTGAACTCTCGTTCAAGCAAAGGCAGTAGCGTATGCCGTACGCGGTTGCGGGTATGGCCAGGATCCAGATTGGACGAATCTTCCCGCCAGCATTGTCCTTTTGCCTTCAGATACGCTTCAACCTCGCGCCGAGTGGTTGCTAGAAGGGGTCGGACTAGGTGCTTTGCTTTATGGACCGGCGCGATGCCGGCCATCCCGCGTGTTCCGGTGCCTCGCAGGATGCGCATGAGAACGGTTTCTGCCTGATCGTCGAGCGTATGCGCCGTGGCGATCTTGTCGGCCTTTCCTTGCTTGATTAGCTCCGCGAACCACTGGTGGCGTAAATCCCTGGCAGCCGTTTCAAGGCTGAGCTTGTGCTGGGCCGCGTGCTGAGGAACGTTTCCGGAGCCAGAATGAAAATCCAACTGAAACTTCGCAGCCACTTCTTCGACAAACTTCTGGTCCGCATCTGCCTCAGCCCCGCGAATCTGGTGATGAAAGTGGCCAACCGAGAGCACAATTCCAAGCTCCTCTCGCAGCTCAGCCAGCACGTGGAGAAGCGCTACCGAATCAGCCCCGCCTGAACACGCGACCGCAACCCGCTCTCCCGGCCGGAGCAGTTGCTGTTCGCGGATGTATTTGAGGACTTTTTCCAGCATTGCGGTCTTGGAACGCGGTTGTACTATTGTGAAATAATTGGTTCCTTATGTACAGGAAACCCATCACCCTCAAAGGACGTGCCATCTACAGTTTTGGCCTGGGCTTCGGGATTTTTGTTCTCGGCATTACTTTGAGGACTCTGCTGGATAATTGGGGCGTGACCGGTGTAACCGCGGTGGTCGATGACCTGCTGATCGGCGTTCTTGCCGGAGTTCTGGTATTCGCCTATGAGCGCCACCAGCACAAGGTCGTTCTTGAAAAAATGCGCGTAATTTCTGAGATGAACCATCACGTCCGCAATGCACTCCAGCCGATTATCTATTCGCCATATTTGCAAGAGCAGGCGGAGCAAGTACGAATCATCCAGGAAGGAACCCGCCGGATTGAATGGGCGCTGCGAGAAGTGCTTCCCGGAGCAGACGCAGTCCCGGCAAGCTCTAAAGAGAGATCTGCGGCTTAACTTTCCGGCCGGTCCACTCCAGGGCCAATAACGGACAAAGTTGCTATACTTTTCTCCCCGATGAAGGTAACTGTCATTATTCCCGCAGCCGGCCTTGGCACCCGCATGGCTCCCGCCGGCAAAAAAGGCGTGCCCTCAAAACAATTTTTTGAAATCAGCGGAACGCCCATCGTGATCCACACGCTGCGCGTGTTTGCGCGCAACCAGCAGATTAGTCAGATTGTGGTGGCGCTGCGCAAGAATGAGATGGAGCGCTTCACTCGCCAGTTGGAAAAAGAAAAGCTGGCTGAAAAAGTGAAAGTGGTAGAAGGCGGCGAACACCGCCAGGAATCCGTGGCCAACGCGCTGGCGCAACTCAAGGCGGCTCCCGACGACATTGTGCTGGTGCATGATGCTGTGCGGCCATTTGTCGATAATGAAATTATTGCCAACGTGATTCATGAAGTGGAGAAGCATGGCGCCGCCATCGCCGGCTTACCGGCGGTAGATACCATCAAGCAGGTGGAACGCGCCGCAGAAGGCGCGATTATTACTTCAACCATTCCGCGTGAACGCATCGTGCAGGCACAGACGCCGCAGGGTTTTCGCTATGAGCTGATCAAACGCGCCTTTGACAGCGCAACCGCCGACGGCTTTACCGGCACCGACGAAGCGTCATTGGTGGAGCGCCTGGGCGAGAGCGTCTGGGTGGTGATGGGCTCGGCGAGAAATATCAAGATCACCACGCCCGCGGATATGGAGTTGGCGGAGTATTTGATTGGACGCAGCTCTCGGGAACACTAACAAAACCTTACCACGGATAAACACGGATGCTACGGATCAGCACAGCAGGCGGTGCTCAGTTAAAACATGTCGAGTTAACAGAGACCATTATTGGAGTTTTCTTTGATGTTTACAATGAACTCGGATTCGGATTCGGTTTCCTTAAGTCGGTTTATCGCAAGTCTCTTCAATTCGCCCTTCGTGAAAAGAACCTCAAAGTGGATGCTGAAGTGGCAGTGCCCGTATTCTTTCGAGGCATAAACGTAGGTGATTTTCGTGCTGACCTGGTTGTCAATGACTGCGTACTTCTCGAACTCAAAACTGCTGAAACCATTATCATTGCCCACGAAGCGCAAGTCCTTACTTACCTGAGAGCCACGTCTCTGGAAATCGGACTAATCCTCAACTTCGGACCCAAAGCACAGGTCCGGCGTTTGCTGTTTGATAATGATCGCAAACAAAGCAAAGTTCATCGCGCTGCAGGTGCCATGTGAATCAGTGGAAATCCGTACGATCCGTGTTTATCCGTGGTGAGGTTTTTTGATGCGCATAGGTTACGGGTGGGACTCACACGAATTCCAAGCTGGCGTCCCTCTAAAAATAGGCGGCGTGGAGCTGCTGCACCATAAAGGTCTTGCCGGACACTCTGACGGCGACGTGCTTTTGCACGCCATTACTGACGCGCTGCTGGGCGCGGTGGCGGCGGGCGATATCGGCAGCTACTTCCCGCCGACCGATCCCAAATGGAAAGGCTCTGACTCTGTCATCTTTCTGGAAGAAGCGCTGAAGCAGGTTCGGCTGGCCGGATACACAGTGAGCAACGTGGATTCAACATTGATTCTGGCTGAGCCGAAAATCGTTCCTCATGCAAAGAAAATTCAGGCGCGTGTTGCCGAGCTGCTGGGCGTAAAGCCGAACCAGGTCGGGATCAAGGCAAAGACCCCGGAAGGCATGGGCACGGACAATGCGGCTATCGCTCATGTGGCGGTGCTGCTGGAGCGAGCAGGCAAGCCGCGATCGCTCCGGGAAAAGAGTTCTCGAGCAAAGAAACAGAAAACCTTGAAACGCAGAAGAAAGGAGTAAGCAGAGGAAAGCACAGCAGAGAATTACTCCTCAATTATCCTCCATTCCTCATCTCCTCTGTGTTTCAAGGTTCTCGGCCTTGTTTCCTGCCCAGCTCTGCTGCTAACCTAAGCTGCCTCGTCGAACGACATTCCATCTCTGGTTGGTGTTTATGAAGAATCCCCTCGTCCGCTTGCTCGCCGTCGTCACTCTGTTCATTTGTGCTCTCAGCGCGCACGCTTCCGGTCCGCTGCTTATGCAGAAGCCCACGCTTTCCAAAACCCACATCGCGTTTTCTTATGCGGGCGATCTGTGGCTGGTGGCGCGCGAAGGCGGCGAAGCGCGGCTGCTGACCAGCGGCGACGGCACCAAGACTGATCCAGTCTTCTCGCCTGACGGCAGCATGATTGCCTTCTCTGGCGACTATGACGGTAATGTGGACGTTTATGTAATGCCAAGCACAGGCGGAGTTCCGCGCCGGCTCACGCACCATCCGGCAGTGGACGAAGTGGTGGGGTGGTCGCCCGACGGCAAATCCGTTCTGTTCCGTTCCACCCGCAACAGTTACTCACGCTTTAACCGGTTGTTCACGGTCTCGCTTGAGGGCGGATTGCCGCATGAGCTCCCGCTCCCTACCGCTGAATTCGGAGCATTTTCAGCTGACGGCAAGCATATTGCTTATGTTCCTGTCGATAACAACCGAAGGCCCTCCGCTATAGGATGGAAACGCTATCGCGGCGGCAAGGCGTCGCGCGTTTGGATCGCAAACCTCTCTGATCTTGGCCTCGATCAGGTGCCGCGCGAAACTTCCAACGACGGCAATCCCATGTGGGTTGGCGGCAAGCTTTATTTCCTTTCCGACCGCAATGGGCCGTTCACATTGTTTTCTTATGATCCAAAAGACAAGAAAGTTGAGCAGGCGCTTGCCAGCAACGGAGCTGATATCAAGTCGGCTTCGGCGGGTCCCGGCGCGATTGTCTATGAGCAGTTTGGTTCACTCAATCTTTTTGACCCGGCGACGGGCAAGTCCAAAGCGGTTGCCGTGATGGTACCGGCCGACCTGCCGAATGTCCGCCTGCATTTCAAAAAAGTTGATAATGAAATTGCTTCGGCCATGCTTTCTCCCAGCGGCGCGCGTGCCGTGTTTGAAGCGCACGGTGAAGTGCTGACTGCACCGGCGGAAAAGGGTGACATCCGCAATCTGACAAACACACCGGGAGTGATGGAGCGCGATCCTTCGTGGTCGCCGGACGGCAAGTGGGTGGCGTATTTCTCTGATGAATCCGGCGAGTACCAGCTGTTCCTGAAAAATCCTGATGGCATGGGAGAGGCCAGGAAGATTTCGCTGGGAACACCCGCTTCTTTTTACTATGAGCCCATCTGGTCGCCGGACAGCAAGAAAATTGTCTTCAGTGATAAGCGGCTGAACATCTGGTATCTCGATCTGGCCAAGGGCACACCGGTAAAGATCGATACCGATACGTATGATGCACCGCGACGCACGCTTGATCCTGTTTGGTCTCCTGACAGCCGCTGGATTGCCTATTCCAAGACGCTCACCAGCCACATGCATGCGATCTTTGCTTATTCCTTGGAACAGGCCAAGAGCACGCAACTCACGGATGGCCTGAGCGACGCGCGCTTTCCTGCCTTCGACCAGAAAGGCCAATATCTTTATTTCACGGCCAGCACAGATGTGGGCCCGACAACGGGCTGGCTTGATCTTTCCAGCATCAATCGGCCGATTACACGCAGCGCATACCTGATGGTCCTGCGCAAAGATCAGCCTTCACCGCTCGCGCCGGAAAGCGACGAAGAGAAATCTGCGGCAGACGACTCCAAGCCCGATGCAGATAAATCCGCAAAGAGCGAAGACAAACCAGATCAGGAGCCGGGCAGCGTTGAAGAGAAAGCCAAGGCGCAGGACGCACGCGCCGCCAAGTCAGTGAAGAATGAAAGCGTGGTAGTGCGGATTGATGCCGAAAATATTGGCCAGCGCATTGTGGCCATGCCGATTCCCCCGCGAGATTACAGCAAACTTGTGGCAGGTAAGGCGGGAACGATCTTCCTGGTCGAAGATTCGCCGCGTCCCGGCCCCGACCAGTTGACCACGTTGTGGCGTTTTGATCTGACTTCGCGCAAGCCGGAAAAACTGATGGAAGGCACGAATGACTTTACCGTTTCTTTCGACGGCAAGAAGATGCTTTATAGCAAAGGCCGTCGTGATAACAAGAAGTGGTTCATCAGCTCGGCGACTGCGCCAGCACGCGGTGAAGGTGGCGCGGCGGGCGGCAAGCCGGAAACACCACTTGCTTTGGCCAAAATGGAAGTGCGCGTGGATCCCAGAGCGGAATGGAAGCAGGAGTACAACGAAGTCTGGCGGATTGAGCGCGACTTCTTCTACGATCCCAATCTGCATGGCCTGAATCTGCCCGCCACCAAAAAGCAATATGAGCCGTACCTTGAGAACGTGGGCAGCCGCATTGATTTCAGTTATCTGCTGGCAGAGATGTTGGGCGAACTCACGGTGGGGCACATGTATATCCGCACGCCTCCGGAACCGCCGACGGAGCAGGGCAAGGTGGGCCTGCTGGGAGCAGAATACACGGTGGAAAATGGCCGCTACCGCTTCTCAAAAATTTATCAGGGTGAAAACTGGAACCCGCAACTGCGCGCGCCATTGACACAGCCGGGCGTAAACATCCAGCAAGGCGAATACCTGCTTGCCGTGAATGGCCGCGAACTGCGCGGGACAGATGAAATCTTTGAACTGTTTGAAGGAACAGCCGATAAATCAACTGTGCTGAAAGTTGGTCCATCGGCAGACGGCAAAGGCGCGCGCAATGTAACCGTGGTTCCGATTGAAACTGAAGCCGCGCTGCGCAATCGCGCCTGGATTGAAGGCAATCTGCACAAAGTAGATAAGCTCAGCGGCGGTAAGCTGGCTTATGTCTACTTGCCGGACACAGGTTTTGGCGGTTACACATCATTCAATCGCTACTTTTTTGCCCAGGTGGGAAGCGAAGGCGCTGTGATTGACGAACGCTTCAACGGCGGAGGATCGGCGGCGGACTACGTGATCGATTATCTGCGCCGGCCGCTGCAGAACTACTGGCTCACACGCGAAGGCCAGGACTTCACTACGCCCGTGGGGGCAATTTTTGGACCGAAAGCCATGATCATCAACATGTATGCCGGCTCCGGCGGCGATGCGCTGCCGTGGTATTTCCGCGACGCAAAACTGGGGCCGCTAGTCGGAACACGCACATGGGGCGGCTTGGTGGGAATTTATGATTATCCCGCGCTCATGGATGGCGGCGGAGTCACGGCGCCGCGCGTGGCTTTTTACAATCGCACCGGAGACTGGGACATAGAAAACCACGGCGTTGCGCCCGACTACGAAGTTGAACTCACGCCCAAAGACTGGGCCAGCGGGCATGATCCGCAGCTGGAAAAAGCGGTAGCGCTGGTGATGGATGCACTGAAGAAAAATCCGCTGCCGGTGGCCAAGCATTCGGCGTTCCCCAATTACCACAACCAACCGGAGCAAGCGGTGCCGGCGGCAGGGCATTCAGCGGGCGGCGGAAGGAAAAAATAACCTAACATGAGAGGCCCGGGCCTTGTCTTAAGACAGGGCCTTTTTTTCGCGATGTAACTTTCCGGAAAGAGGAGCGTATAAAAGAAACTATGGGAAGCAGACCAGCAGGATATTGGATATTAGTGGCACTTGCCCTGGCAGCACTTGTTGGCTCGCGCATGATGCGGTCCTCGCTTGATCCGCACTCTCAACAAATGGCCCAATACCTGGGTTACGGAGCAATTGCCATGATAGTGATTGCCATACTCTTTTTCCGCAGAAAAGCCGACACGACTCCGCCAATGCCCAAGGATTAGGAAAACAAGGATTGCAGAAGCTCGACGCGTCCTTAGTAAATGGAAAACCAGATCCGTCCGGATTCAATCAACGCGATGAAGATGCCGATCATGAAATAGAGGTTCTGGGCGGTGGAATCACTCGGCGGCGCCGGCAGGTGGACACCGCGGCTGCGGAAGAACCCATCCAGCTGGCGTTCCTGCTGCATCATCATGGTCGCCAGGGGCCGATGAAACACAGCAATGGCTACGCCCAACAGCAGTCTGGTGATTTCTACGATCATAGAGATGTAGTCTAAGCATGCCACTTCAGCGCGGCAATCAGTAGAAAAACCTAGTTAAAGGCGCAAAAGTGGTGCCGAACGGCCAATATCGCGTGGTAGAATTGGTCTAGCCCTTCCCCATGAATGCAGACCTGCAAAGACTCATCGAGCTGGAAAAGATTGATCGCGAAGCTATTCGGCTGACCGAAGAAGTAGCCAGTCTGCCAAGGCGGGTTGCTGCGATCGAAGCGAAGCTGGCTGAGCACAAGGCCGCGGTAGAGCAGGCCAAAGCGCGGGTCAAGAGCAATGAAGCCAGCCGCCGCCAGAATGAAGCCGACATCAAGGGCTTCCAGGAAAAGATCGCCAAGTATCGCAGCCAGTCTTCCAGCGTAAAAACCAACGACGAATACCGCGCCCTGATGCACGAGGTTGAATTCGCGGAAAAGCAGATCAGCGGCTGTGAAGACAAGATTCTGGAATTGATGATCGGGCTGGAAAATGAAGAAAAAGCCCTGAAAGTGGCCGAAGCCGAATTAAAGACTGAAGCCACCGACGTGGAGAAAGAGAAAGCCGAAGCGCGTGTCCGCACTACAGAAGACGAAAAGCTTCTGGCCGGGCTCAACGCCAAGCGTGACGAGCTGCGCGCGGGTGTGGATTACAGCGCTTTGGCCCACTATGACCGGGTGATGCGGCAGCGCAAATCAGCCCTGGCTGAAGCCCGCGACCAGAAATGCATGGCCTGCTTTGTGATGGTCCGTCCACAAATCTGGCAGGAAATCCGCACCAACGAGCAGATTATTACCTGCAACTCCTGCGGACGAATCCTCTACTTTGATCCGGCCAGCGAACCTGCAACGCCGGAGCCGGTCAAGAAGAAATC
>DATBVH010000126.1:0-3288 GCA_036515395.1 Candidatus Angelobacter sp. | reverse complement strand
CCATTGCAGAAAGCAATCCTAACCGCCTGATCGCTTCGGTTGCGTCCAAGCCAAACAGTCTCGGGCTTTATCGTTCAGACGATGCCGGCGCAACATGGGCGCAGATCACCACGGACCCGCGCCCGGCGGGCAGAATCGGCGGCGGAGATCTTTCAGTGCCCCGCTTCAATCCCAAAGATGCTGACATGGTGATCGTCACCAGCACGGTCACGTGGAAATCGACCGACGGTGGCAAGACGTGGACAGGCTTTCGCGGCGCGCCCGGCGGCGACGACTACCAGAATCTCTGGATCAATCCCAACAATCCGCAAACCATGATCATGGTCAGCGATCAGGGCGCCATCGTTACGGTAAACGGCGGTGAGACCTGGAGCTCATGGTACAACCAGCCTACCGCGCAGATGTACCACGCGAATGCTGACAACGCTTTCCCTTATCGCGTGTGCGGCGGCCAGCAGGAAAGCGGTTCTGCATGCATTTCCAGCCGCGGGAATGATGGCGAGATCACCTTCCGCGACTGGCACCCGGTCGCAGCGGAAGAGTATGGTTACGTCGTCCCTGATCCGCTCGATCCCGACGTTGTCTATGGCGGCAAGCTTTCGCGCTATAACCGTCGCACCAATCAGGCGCAGAACGTTGTGCCCAGGCCTTTCCGCGCGCCGGATTATCGCGTGCTGCGCACTGAGCCTATCGTGTTCTCGCCGGTCAACCCGCACATCCTTTATTTCGCCGCCAATACTTTGTGGAAGACGATGAACGGCGGCCAGAGCTGGCAGCCGATTTCTCCTGACCTCACTCGCCCGACGTTTGAAGTTCCTGTGAGCGTCGGCAAATATCGCAACGAAGAAACGGCCAAGCCCATGCAGCGCGGCGTAATTTATGCGGTAGCGCCTTCTCCGCTCGATATCAACCGCATTTGGGCCGGCACGGACGACGGACGCATCCATCTCACTAGTGACGGCGGTAAGAAGTGGAATGAAGTCACGCCGCCAAATATGACCGCGTTCCAGAAAGTCTCCATCATTGAAGCCAGCCATTTTGACGCGCAGACCGCGTATGCGGCCATCAACACGCTTCGGCTGGATGACTTACGCCCACACATTCTGCGCACGCACGATGGCGGCAAGAGTTGGACAGAAATCGTCAACGGGATTCCCGCCGATGAAAATGTGAATGCCGTGCGTGAAGATCCTGTGCGCCGTGGAATGCTCTTTGCCGCAACAGAGCGCGCTGTCTATGTTTCCTTTGATGATGGCGATCACTGGCAATCGCTCCGCCTGAACATGGCTGCAAGCTCCGTGCGTGACGTGATTATTAAAGATGACGATCTGGTGGCAGCCACGCATGGCCGCGGCTTCTGGATTCTCGACAACATCACGCCGCTGCGCCAGCTCGATCAGAAAGTTACGTCGGCAAATGCATTCCTGTTTAAGCCGCAAACTGCCATTCGCGTCCGCTGGAACATGAATACTGACACGCCGCTGCCTCCGGACTTCCCTGCCGGTGAGAATCCTCCAGACGGCGCCGTGATTGATTACTACCTGCAATCGGCTTCGTCCAGCGCGGTAACGCTGGAGATCAAAGACAGCGCCGGCAAGAGCGTCCGTAAATATTCCAGCGCTGATAAACCCGCGCCGCCAGATCCCATGCTCGCCATCCCCACATACTGGGTGCGTCCGCCGCAGACTCTCTCCGCCGCAGCAGGCATGCACCGCTTCTTGTGGGACATGCATTATCCTGATGTGCCCGGCGTTGAGGCTGAATATCCCATCGCGGCAATTCCTCACAACACCGCCCCGCAGCCAAGCGGCCCGTGGGCTTTGCCGGGTCAATATACGGTTGTGCTAACGGCGAATGGCAAGAGCTATTCGCAGCCACTCACCATCAAGATGGATCCGCGAGTCAAGACTTCGCTGGCGGGATTGCAACAGCAATTCAACCTGTCCAACGATCTCTATACACAATTGCTCACGCTTTCTCCTGCCGCTGAAGAAGCCGGCGCGCTACGCAAACAGTTGAAAGACCTTCAACCTAAGGCTACAGGCGAGGCCTTGGCGGCCATCAAAGCTTTCGATCAGAAATTGCAGGCCCTTGCCGGCGGTGCAACTCGCAGGCCCGGCGCAGGTACCGAGCCGCCAACTCTGGGCGGTCTAAAAACAAAGTTCCTCACGCTATTCGGGGTCTTTCAGGAAGCTGACGTTGCCCCCAGTACACAGGCCGCAGACGCCGTTGCCGATCTGCAAAAGCAACTGCCGCCGCTCATGGATCGCTGGAAGGCCATGCAGGCGCAGGATATTCCCGCGCTTAACCAGCAGCTGAAAAACGCGAACCTGCCAGAGCTAAAACTGGAGAGCGCTTTGGAACTTCCGGCGCGAGCAACCGTTTCATCGAAGGACGAAGATTAGGACGCTTCAAAATTCATGTCTGTTGACGCTTTGACTCGCGTTGCGCGTTGAATGGACTGCAATAATTTAGAATTGTGTTCTGCGATCAAGCAATTTGCAATCCTGTAGCTCTGGATTGATGGATGGAAGCTGCAACCTTATATTTTCACTATCCGTGTTTTGATGGGCTCGTGTCCGCAGCGTTGGCTTGGGAGTTCCTGGAGGCGCAAAAGGGCTGGCGGGTGGGTGAACTCTGCCCGGTCAACTACACAGTTCGCAACACTTGGCTTAACGGCGAACTGGGGCATCCGTGCGCGATTGTAGATTTCCTCTACCATCCCAGCGCGGATTTCTGGGCCGACCATCATGCCACCTCGATGCTGACCAAAGAGGTTGAAACCGACTATCAACGGCGACGGGCAAACTCCTGCCTATTCTTTGACGAGCAGGCGGGCTCCTGTGCATCTCTTCTTTTTCGCCACCTGGGTGCGGCGTCGGCAGGCAAGCCGCATTTCAAAGAGATGGTCGCCTGGGCGGACAAGATCGACTCCGCCCGATATGCGTCAGTGGAAGAGGCGATCCTGGGCGAAGCTGCCGCCCTCAAGATCAATCGCAGCATCCTGCTCGAGCCGGGCGCGGACTACGCGCGCTTTCTGTGCAAGGAGTTGCGCACTCACGATCTTGATTATGTGGCTGCGCTGGACGAAGTAAAGATCCGCCAGGACGAGGTAGAGCAGCGGATCCGCACCGGGTTGAAGCATGTGGAAGGACAGATCAGGATGGAACCAGGTGCAGTAGCGACCTTTGAGGCGGAACCGGGCAAGGATGAAATGATCAACCGTTATTCCGCCTATTATTATGCGCCCGATGCGCGCTACTCCGTGGGGATCATCCACTCGGAAGA
>DATBVH010000125.1:0-9662 GCA_036515395.1 Candidatus Angelobacter sp. | reverse complement strand
TCATTGCCCGAGGGATGAAAAGCGCAGATTTCCTATTCACTTCCGGTGTCAGTCACCGACTCGGTGAAGAGGTCACTCTATGGCTCCGTGCTCGTTCAAGAGCAACACGCTGCCATTTTGCGCGGAGCCGCCGGGAAAGAGCAGAGCATAGCCCAGCGGAGTACACTCCACAACTTCATCCGGACGGTCATAATGTCCCGGCAGCTTCACGCGCAATGACAGGTCTGCTCCGCGATCGACCAAGAGCTGTGCTACAGGAAATCCCCAATCGGAAAACTGCGTTACGGCATGAAAGATCGGCGTCTGCCCGCCGACTCCCGATTCGTCCATCGTGCCGCGTGCGTTGATGTCTGCTCCGCGATCCAGCAGCAATCGTGCGGCTTCGACGTTGCCGTATTCGGCGGCCACATGCAGGAGCGTTCCGCCATGCAGCGTCAGGCGGCGTTGTGCCGTCGCACCGAAATCAAGTTCGGGGAAATGCCGATGCACCAGTGCCGGCTCGGCATCAAGATGTTCTCGCAGCAGGTCGATGCGGCCGCGCAGCAGATCCAGCACCGGCGGGAGGTTGTACCGCGTAGCGCATCCGGCTTCTGCAAGCAGATGGATGCACTTGCCCAGCTGCTCTGAGCGTGAATATGTGCGGACCACGTAATCCAGCGCCGTGCCCGGATACTTGCTGCGGGGTTTCGGGCAACTGGGATCGGCGCCATGGTCCAGCAGCCATTTCAACGGCGCCGGCTCCAGGGTTTCACAGGGAGCAAAGATGATGGGGAAATATCCGTTCCATTGAGCGTTCACGTCTGCGCCGCGAGATACCAGCAGCTCCATCATTGGCAGGCGGTAGCCGACGAGCGCTGCGCGCATCAGCGGCCCATTACCGCCCTGATGAACGTCAGAACCGTGGTCGATCATCCACTCCGCCATGGCAAGCCGCGTTGCAGATGGCGGCTCCCATGGCACGCGGCATTCGGCCACCCACGTAAGCGGGCCGTTTTGGTTATAGCCCAGTGGAGCGCCGTGCAGCGCCGGGTTGCGGGTCATCAGCTTTTTCACTGTTGCAAGATCATTGGTGTCGATGGCCTGCTTGAGCTGGCCGATTTCTTCCAGCGTTTCAACGTGCGCTTTCAGCTTGGGCCAACTGGCAAAGCCATAACGCTGTGCGATCTTGTACTGCGCACTGGTTAGGGAATCGGCCTGGCCGGCTCTCAACAAATCTTTGGCCTGGTCTTTCAGATGGCGGAGATTAGGACGATCAGGCAGCGGGCGAGTGGCTTCAGAGGAATCGGTCGGCATGGCGACCTCCTTTCGCGTATGCGCCCGTTGTCCGCACCCTCGGGCTGAAAGAAGGTTCGCAAAAATTGGTTGTATCGAAGGTGGGCTTCTACCCTTTCCGCGGACCGGATGCGTCCCTTAACGCTCCGCTCATGGTATCAAAAATCAAAGCCGTTCCAGGATTGCTGTATCCAAGAATCACCAATCTCTATCCTCATGAATGCGCCATCCTGAAGCCGAGTACGATACTCTGCTTCTTTACCATGCTCCGGATGCGAGGCGAAGGATCTGCTCCGCTGCTCTTCAGGACAGCCGATCATTCCAAGGACTCTTGGATAGCCCTACAGTCCAGCGGAGCCGATCCTTCGGCTTCGCGAAAACCGTGTCGAAAACTTTGCAGTTCGGCGTGGCTTGCCTCAGGATGGCGCGTCGCAGGGGGTGAGATGATCGTTAATCGCGACGTGTGTAGTGGATACAGCAACTCAGGAAATAGAAGAAAGAAGACCACTATTCAGTCCGACAGATACGCGAGCGCACTGCGAGTCAAGGATGGCGCTTGCCGCTGCGCGTAGCATGTTTGGGCACAAGTTGAATCTCAAAAATCTTCGGCCACAGCTTGCCGGTCACAAACAGGCGCTTGTGCGCTGCATCATAGGCAATTCCGTTCAGCACCGCGCCCTCCTGTCGACGATAAATGGGACTCAGCAGTCCCGTGAGATCAATCCAGCCCACCACTTTGCCGGTTTGAGGGGAGATGCGGGCAATTCGGTCAGTCTGCCAGATGTTGGCAAAGAGTTCGCCTTCCACAAATTCCAGCTCATTCAATTGATCAACACGAGTAGCGCCATCGCGGACGGTGAAGCGCCGTTTCTCCTTGAGCGTGGTAGCGTCAAGCACGCTGATTTCAGCCGTGCCGTCGCTCATAAAAAGCTCATTACCCCTGGAAGCGAGCCCCCAGCCTTCACCTGGATAAGAAAACTGCCGCAGAAGTTTGAAATCCGCAAAGTTATAGACAAAGCCGATGTGTGACCGCCACGTAAGCTGAATTACTTTGTTTTGGACAATGGCGATGCCTTCACCAAAGTATTCGCGGGAGAGCTCGATATGCTGGAGCACTTCGCCGGTTTCCAGGCGGACCTTGCGCAGTTGCGACTGGCCGTTGAGTCCGGTGCCTTCATAGAGAAAGCCGTCATGGTAGACAAGTCCCTGAGTAAATGCCGCAGGATCGTGCGGGTAGTCGCGAATGATCTTGAAGGTGTATTCAGCCGGACGCGGCGAGCCGGCAGGGCGGGACGACGATTGGCCGATGATGGATGGCCATGACATGGTCAAAAGAAATGCAAGGATCAAGACTTGGCGAATCAGGAGCATATCGCTTTCTGCATGAAGCGATGATAGCTGAAGGGATGGCTGGTGCGGGCCAAACGTGAAAAGCGGACTCGCGGTCGCCAGCTTAAATGCTATTGGTTAAGCTGCTGATTGCTTTTGATTGGTCGGGGCGACAGGATTTGAACCTGTGACCCCCTGCGCCCAAGGCAGGTGCGCTACCAGGCTGCGCTACGCCCCGACAGGATGAAGCAGGGAGATTTCCATTCTAACCGATTTTTTCAGGATCGGGATTTTACCCGGCCAGGTTTAAGCTTTTCTCAGATTCCAATAAGAGATTCCTGTTTTCGGAATAAATTTCGGCCAGAAATTCCGGAATAGCTTTAGCAACACGTTTGCAGACTCGTTACGAAAACCCAAAAAAGGCATTTTGAAATCCTCATGCATGCCTTGTTAGTGGCATTTCAGGCCAATTTAAAATCAGCACCATGGGCAAGCTGCGCATCTATAACGGATCTACTTGACGACTCCAGCTCTCCCCTTTCAATAACAGAAGGAAAGGCGGGTAAAGATACCGTGAGCCTATTTTCATATTGACCCTAAGTAAGCCTATTTCCTTCCCAAAAACAGGCTCTAATTGCCAGTAAGACCACCCTTTCCCCTCATGTTCCCGATTCGGGAAAAAGTTTTTCCGAATTCGGAAATTCCCAAATAAACCCAATAGATTCTTGTGGATAGCGAGTTTCTAGCAAAATCGATTGGAATCTTTCTAAGGAGACTCTCTTAAATGTTGAAACAAACCGCACGCTTCGCATGTTTGGCGCTTCTCATGTTCGCCGCGAGCGCAACCCCTCTAACCGCAAACGCAACGCAGTTCGACACGCCACTCCCCATGCCGCCTATGCCGCCCAGCATGACGCAGGCAATCAGCGCAATCCCTCCAACCGTAACCGCGGCGCAGTTCGACACGCCACTCCCCATGCCACCTATGCCGCCCAGCATGACGCAGGTAATCTAATTTAGCCAGATAGCGGACAGAAATCGGTTGTTTCCTGGGCTGGAGAGCGGTATTCTCGTTAAGAAGGAAATGACGCTGCCGTATCTGATTCGAGACTTAGGACTTGCTGGCTTGACCTTACAGGGGCTGCTTACTTTCGTCCTGCTCGCAAGAGGATCATCGCGTCGATTTCCTTTTTTCTCTGCATATGTCTTCTTGAGCTTTGTCGCTGGTATTGTAGGCTACTCATTGCAAAAACGTCCGATAGCCTACTTCTACAGTTATTGGTTTGGCGAAGCCTTGGGAATCGCTCTGGGCTTGTTGGTAGTGTATGAAATTTTCCGGCATCTTTTTACCGTTCACGGTGCCTTGCTGCGACTGGCAACGGTGACATTTAAAATTGCCCTTGGAGTTCTGTTACTGGCCGGACTAATCGTGTTTTTTCAGTCACCCAGCCACACCAGCAGCCTTGCGAAAGCGATTTTGGCAGTGGAACAGGCAACACGCATCATAGAAGTTGGACTTCTAATGATTCTTTTCATCTGTTCCGCCGCATTTGGCTTGCATTGGAAACAAGCAGAGTTTGGCATTGCCCTGGGGCTCGGATTTTTTGTCACACTTGAGCTGTTGGCGGTAACTTTGCACCATTTAGTCGGTCTTCACGGGGCGGAGTTACTCAATGTCATGAGGATCGTGGCATTGGACTGCAGTCTGGTCATCTGGCTGGGCTACCTGCTGACGCCGGAACGCGCCACAGCCACACTAGATGTGCCGAAAGCCCAGTTGGAGCAATGGAATCAGGCAGTGATGGAGCTAATTAATAGATGATAACAGTGATCGTAATTGCGCTTGCGTTGTGCGCTGTTGTGTTGTTTTACATGGCAGTACGCAGCCGCAGAAAACAGGCGGTGCAATCGCTACGCCAGGTAGACCTAACCGCGTTCCACACGCTGCTGGATCGGGACGACGAGCTTTTCCTGCAACGAAAGCTCCCACGTTCAAAATTTGTCGGCCTCAAACGCCACCGCATTCGCGTTACAGTGCGTTACGTCGCCCGGATCGCGTCCAATGCTTCCGCGGTTTTGCATGCCAGTGAAGCGGCGCGCCTGAGTCCGATGCCTGAAGTGGCTTCAACGGCCGCGCAGGTGATGGATCTGGCGGCGCAGATTCGCCTGCAGTGCCTGCTGGCCTTGTTCAAGCTTTCGCTGGAATATGCCATGCCCTCATTGCAGCTTACTCCGGCCATGCTGGTGCCAAAGTACCAGACGCTACGGGAAAATGTGCGTCGGCTGGGCGATCTGCAAACGCAGAACTCCATCCCGCTGGCTAACGCTATCTAGGTTTTTACCGAACACGAAGCCCTGTGCATGAGCGCAGGGCTTTTTCTCTTTTAACTACAAAGGACACAAAGGAACACCAAGGTTTTTTAAATCTCGAACTGGAGCGAGAGATCGCTATCCCTTTTAAACTGCAAAGCTTTCTTTTGTGTTCATCGTGTCCTATGTCGTCGAGGGCCTTCGCCCGCGCAAGCTCGTTGGTTTCGACCTTGTGGTTCAATTTGGATTTAGAATAGGTGCATGCTGCTGCAAGGCATTTTTCCCGCTGTGACAACGCCGTTCTATCCTGACGGAGCGGTGTATTACAAAAAGATTGAACACAACATTGATCGTTATTCACGGACGCCGATTGCTGGCATGGTGGTGCTGGGATCGACGGGTGAAGCCGTGATGCTGAGCGATGATGAGCGGCGCGAAGTATTGCGCGTGACCGCCGAAGTGGCGTCGCCGGAAAAGGTCTTGATCGCGGGCACAGGCGCTGAGTCAGTAATTGAAACGCTGCGCCTGACCGAGCTTGCGGCCAAGCTGAATTATGATGTGGCGCTGGTGCGCACGCCGCACTTTTACCGTCCGCAGATGAAGCCGGAGGTAATGCTGGCGTTCTTTCGCACTGTGGCGGACAAATCACCGCTGCCGGTGCTGCTTTATACGGTCCCCCCCTTTACGGCCTATGACCTGCCGCTGGAGGTAATTACGGCGCTGGCGGAGCATCCGAACATTATTGGAATTAAAGAGTCGAGCGGCAACGTGGAGAAAGTGGCCGCCATGGTGAATGCCACTCGCCACATCAAGCGTAGCGCCACCGTTACGGAAATCCAGCAGGCGGTAACCGCGCGAATGCTGGCTGCGCCGGCTAGTAATGAAAATGGCGCCCAATTGGTAAGCGTGAGCCAGTTGAATGGCGGGCCAGATGTTGCAGTGGCTGCACGGCCCAGGATCAAGACACGCAGCAAAGAAGTAGGCTTTCAGGTGCTCGTGGGAGCGGCCCATACACTGCTGGATTCTCTGCTGGCGGGCGCCAGCGGCGGCGTGCTGGGATTTGCCGCGCCCGCGCCCACGATCTGCTTTGAAATCCATGCGGCGTTCAAGGATAACGACTTAGAGCTGGCCCGATCAAAACAGACAGCTCTGGCTCCGGCCACAAAACGGGTAGTATCTGAGCTGGGCATTCCGGCTATTAAATATGCCATGGATCTCAATGGCTATTATGGTGGGCTGCCCCGGCTACCGCTGCTACCCCCTACGTCGGCCCAGAAAGCGGAAATTGATGCAATGATGAGCTCTTTCCCGAATTGAAACCGGCCACGAAGGTTTTGTTTAGCCAAGCCAGCACCTATCGAGGTAAACTAAGGGGCAGCTTAAATGGCATTGCCACTTGTCTTATAATCTCCAGCGTGAATGATTAGAGTTTCTTGTTCCAATTGCGGACGATCGGGAGTCCCGGGCGATGGCGGAACAGGATGAGCGATCCAAGGGGCGTAGAACACAGTGTTGTCAGCGGGCAAGAAGTTACGCGATTTGCGCGAGCACATGGGTCTCACTCTGCGGGACGTGGAGCTCTCCAGCACCTCTTTGGCTGAATCCAGAGGGATTGAAGAATTTGTTATCAATCCCAGTCGCCTCTCTGACATTGAAACCAAGGGCGTGATTCCCAGCATTTACCGCCTGTATGTTCTTTCCGTAATTTATCGGGCTGATTTCACTGAGTTGCTCAGGCTGTATGGCGTCGATCTGAGTTTTACCGCTGCTGACTATGCTATTTGCAGTCCGGGAAAAACCCATCGTATAGAAATGGCGGAAGGCCACGGCGAGGTGCATGTCCCCACAAAGCTTGATCCCGGGTTTGACGTCAAGCGCTCCACTGATTTGGGGCGGATGATCGAGAGCTGGGGCACCGTCCCCATGCAGTATCTGCAGGAAATAGCCAAGAAAAAATACATTTACGCTTATGTGGGCATGGAAGACCTGACCATGTATCCGCTGCTGCTGCCCGGTTCGTTTGTGCAGGTGGATGAACGCCGCAGCCGCGTGGAAGAAAAGAAATGGCGGTCAGAGCTGGAACGCCCAATTTATTTTGTGGAAACCCGCGAAGGCCACGTGTGCTGCTGGTGCTCGGTGCGTCGCGGTGAAATCATTCTGCAGTCCCATCCGCTTTCACCGGTGCCGGCGCGGATACTCAAACATCCCCAAGATGCTGAAGTCGTGGGCCAGGTGGTGGGCGTGGCTATGAGACTTGGAGAGTGGTACGCTCCTGACGAGCGAGAGCAACAACAGAGTCCTGAAGAAGATTTAAGTGAGCCGAAAGAATTGCGTCGCCGTTGAGTGGCGCTTTCAGGATGAATGTGTCCGGGTTAAGAATGTCCGCAGCGGACCCGGAACGAGCAACGGCTTCCTGATATTCCTGAAAAATTTCGCGTACCGGCGTGTGGCTTAAGGCCAGGGCAGTTTCCATGTGCGCTGCATAAATTGCATCTTGTGTGGGACGATTTCCGTAAGCGCGGGTAAAGCCCCAATGCATGTATCCACCGCTGCCGCTCTGGAGCGAACAGATATAGGCCACCTTCTCCAGCAGGGAAGGCAATGCGCTTAACGTGCGTTTTTTGAAATCTTCAGCAGCTTTAAACATCATGGCGCGCAATCACCCGGCTACTACCCGATCTCAATTGAGTTCACAGCAACGGGGTTTATTGTTCCTAAACAAAACATAGCATAAACGCCGGGTCGGGACAGAATTTCTGGCTTCTGTTCTGAAAATAAGAATTGGGTACCGGAGTAACTAGCAGGGCTGGATATAGAATTCCTGTGCTTCTTAATTCGTTCGCCTCTCGTAATCTTGCTGATCAGATTAATGAGTGGCGAGACAATATCACGCGGCCGTCCCTTTCATTTGTCGGAGCCAACTGCAGTTTTTTCCGAAGGTATAGGCCTGATTTCCGCAATGACCTTTCCACGGCGAGTGATCTGAATAGATCGCTTCGTCTCACGGATCTGCTTTATAAAAGAAGAACAATTGGCTTTGAATTTAGAGACAGGAACTTGTTTCATTCGCTGAGTATCCTTAAGCCTGCTGCCGGCAATTCTATTCTTTCTTTGGCTAACCAGTGGAGGATTTGGCCATGGATTTTTGATCTGCTACATTCAGGCGAGAGGCGACCGTAATCATGCGCGTTCTAATAGCAGGCGGCGGCACTGGCGGGCACGTGATCCCGGCGCTGGCGATTGCCCGTGAGCTCAAGGCCCGCCACAATGCCGAAGTCTTGTTTGTGGGAACGGCCAGAGGCATGGAAAATCGCCTGGTCCCGCAGGCTGGTTTTGGGTTGATGCGGGTGAAGGTGGGCGCGCTCAAAAATGTAAGCCTTATCACCCGGATGCGCACTCTGTTTGATCTACCCAGGGCCGTATTGGATGCGAGGAAGATCATTAAAGTATTCAGTCCTGACGTAGTGGTAGGCGTGGGCGGATACGCTTCCGGTCCAGCGATGGCAGCGGCCATTATGATGCGCATCCCAACACTGGCGTTTGAGCCAAATTATGTTCCCGGCTTTGCCAACAAAATCGTGGGACACCGTGTGTCGGCGGCAGCGGTGCACTTTGAGCAGACAGAAAAATATTTTCGCAATGCCCAGGTGGCGGGCGTGCCGGTGCGGGCGGAATTTTTTAACGTGCCGTCGCTCGATGGCAACCATCCGCCAACCCTGCTGGTTTTTGGCGGCAGCCAGGGCGCGCGCGCCATCAATCAAGCCATGGTGGCCGCTGCTCCGGTAGTACTACGGCAAATTCCCCGCCTTCAGATCATCCACCAGACGGGCGAGCGTGAATATAATGACGTGGCGGCTGCATACGCGCAGGCGGATGTAAAGGCCGAGGTCTCTGCTTTTATTGATGATATGCCTGCGGCTTTTGCGCGGGCCGATCTGCTGCTGTGCCGTTCTGGAGCGAGCACGGTGGCCGAAGCGACGGCGGCAGGTAAGCCGGCAGTCTTTGTCCCGTTTCCGCAGGCGGCAGATGATCATCAGCGCCGCAATGCTGAAGCCATTGTGCAGGGCGGCGCGGCCGTGTTGGTGCCGCAGGCGGAACTTACGCCGGAGCGATTGACGGAGGTGATTACGCAGCTATTTGCGAATCCCACACGTCTAAAGCAAATGGCGGAGCGGGCGCGAGCGCTCTCTCATCCTGATGCGGCTGGTCGAGTGGCACGGATGGTGGCGGAGCTGGCAGAAAGAAGCACTTAGCAGCTAGCAATTAGCAATTAGCCAGACAATTCTCAGTTCGAGACTTTGTTGAAAGCGTGGCGCAAGCAGAAGAACTAGAGCGAGCCCGACTAGCGCGGCGAGCCCAATGACGCAGGTGCAGAAAAAATTAGCAGTTAGCGAAGCTCTTTAGTGGTTTTGGGCGGAGCCAAATATGTAAATAAAGGCAAAGCTCACCCATTGGTTAGATATCGCTACGAACATTAACGGGCAGCTTGAGGGCGAGCCCGGCTAGCGCGGCGAGCCCAATGACGCAAGTGCGATAAAAATTAACGGTTCGACGAAGCTCCGTAGCGGTTTGGAGCGAAGCGACAAGAACAATGTTTGCAAAAATTCAGCGGATACATTTCGTCGGGATTGGCGGCATCGGCATGAGCGGCATTGCCGAGGTGTTGCTGACGCTCGGCTACAAAGTGTCTGGCTCTGACCTGAAAAGTTCCAGCGTCACAGAGCGGCTGGCGGAAAAAGGCGCGATCATTT
>DATBVH010000124.1:0-8219 GCA_036515395.1 Candidatus Angelobacter sp. | reverse complement strand
GCCTGACTCACGCTATTATTCTAACGTACAGTCGATTTATCGGAAGATATGGGTATTTTATGAAGAAGTTCTTTTTGAGCGCCGGGATTGGCCTCGCCACGGGCGTGATCACGTTTTTTCTGTCCGTGGCTTTCTTGTGCTTTGTCCTGCTGGCGCTCAGGGCGACGAGCCACACTACTCCGGACATGACGCTGGCTTATAAGGCGGCCATCCCCGTTGCCATCCTGGGAGCAATTTGCGGTTTTACCATTGCGCTGATCCGCGTAGGCAGACCGCATGTGGCCCGCTAGGCGCTCAACAAATCTTCACTCAATCATTGTTTGACCGCATGGCTCCATGCGTTTAGACTTCTCTTCCCGCCACTCTGGCCCACATCAAAGGAGAATGAATGTCACTCGTTAAGCGCCTTATCTCGTTTATCGCGGTACTCTCGTTGGCTGCAGCGCTAAATTGCAGCGCCCAGGAGAAAGTCGATCTGGAAGCGATCAGCAAGATCCGTTATGAAGGCTTTCATAACTCCAAGATCATGGAGATTGCCAGCGGCTTGATGGACCAGATTGGCGCGCGGCTGACCGGCTCTCCTAACATGCGCAAAGCGAATGACTGGACCCGCGACAAGCTGAAGGAGTTCGGCCTGGTCAACTCGCATCTTGAGCCGTGGGAGCCTTTTGGACGCGGATGGGCCAATGACTATGTGAATGTGCGCATGGTCTCGCCGGATACGGCGCCCTTCATTGCATACGCCAAAGCCTGGACGCCGGGGACAAACGGCACGGTTCGCGGCAGTGTTATTCGTGTGAATATCCGCGGGCCGCAGGACCTGGCGAAATATAAAGGTAAATTGGCGGGCAAGATCGTGCTTTATGGCGACGATCCTGAGATAAAGCCTTCCGTAGAGCCGCTTTCAGAACGGTTGAATGAGAAATCGCTGGCGGATATAGCGAATTACCAGATTCCCAGTGAGCGGAATGAATCCCGTTTCCGTGAATTTGCCCAGCGCGGCCGCCTGCAGCGCGCGGTTAATAAATTCTTCGACGAAGAAAAGCCTTTGGCCGTGATCGATCACAGCCGTGACGCGCTTGGCGGCGGAACTGTATTCGTCGCGCAGGGCGGCTCGTACAAAGTGGGACAGACCGTTGGGACGCCGCAGATTACGCTGGCTACTGAGCATTGGACGCGCATTGCGCGCATCCTGGCGGCGAAGAAAGACGTGGAACTGGAGCTGAACGTAAAAAATAATTTCTATGACGGCCCGGAAGCGATGACGCAGAATGACACCATCGCGGAAATTCCCGGCACGGATAAGAAAGATGAAGTGGTGATGCTGGGCGCGCATCTTGATTCCTGGCACGCCGGCACCGGCGCCACAGACAACGGCGCAGGCAGCATTGTGATGATGGAAGCCGTGCGCATCCTGAAGGCGCTTGACCTCAAGCCTCGCCGTACGATTCGCATTGGCCTGTGGAGCGGTGAAGAAGAAGGCCTGCTGGGTTCGCAGTGGTACGTGGCGCACCACTTCGGCTCGCGGCCCGAGTCGAAAGATCCCGATCGCAAAGGCAATCCCACGGTCAACCGCCGGGACACTGGCCCTATGTCGATCAAGCCGGAGCAGGCAAAGGTTTCTGTCTACTTCAATGTGGATAACGGATCGGGCAAGATTCGCGGCGTCTTTATGCAGGAAAACGCTGCAGTGGAACCGATCTTTGAAGCCTGGATGAAGCCCTTCCACGATCTTGGCATGGACACGTTGACCATGCGCAACACCGGCGGCACCGACCATCTCTCATTCGACGCGGCTGGCATTCCGGGATTCCAGTTCATCCAAGACCCGCTGGACTATGACACGCGCACGCACCATTCCAACATGGACGTCTATGACCGCCTGCAACCTGAAGACTTGAAGCAGATGGCGGTGATTGTTGCGTCATTTGTTTACATGGCGGCGCAGCGTGACCAGATGTTCCCGCGCAAGCCGATAGAGAAAGAGTTGCCGCCAACTCCTCCGCCAGATGACGAGGGGGACGCGGCTCCGGCTTCTCCGGTAACAAATCCGGCGGTGGCAGATCGTCCGCAGCAGCCAAAGCCGGCAGAGCAACGGCCACCGGCGCAGCCGACTCCGACACCGAAGCCGTAATTTAGCGGCGAAGTTAGGGGACTGGCAGCCATCGCGGCACACGCAAATGCCGACTGGGCGTGGTGCTCCCAGCCGCTAACCTGTGCACGCCTCGTATAATAAGCGATATGCGCATCTTCGCGTATCGCTAACCCTTTAGCTTGGAATCAGGAGAAAACTTATGCTTATCGCCGACCTTTTGCTCACCGAATACGACGAAGAAATGAAAAAAACGCGCGCCACCCTTGAGCGCGTTCCTTTCGACAAGAAGGGTTTCGCACCGCATCCCAAGTCGATGCCGCTCGAAAAATTGGCGCCCCACGTTGCGGAGCTGACCGGCTTCGGATACACCATCCTGACGACGCCCGAGCTCGATTTCTCTACCGCACCTCAGCGCGAACGTCCAACTTTTGAATCGGCCGCGTTGCTCAAATCATTTGATGAGAATGCGGTTAAGACACGGGAAGTGCTGCGCAACACCCCTGACGACGCGTGGATGCAGCCCTGGAGCTTAAGTTTCAAAGGTAAACAAATCTTTACCGGCTCCAAATTTCTTGCTTATCGCCAAATGTTCTTAAATCACCTCGTTCATCATCGCGCGCAACTCGGCGTCTACCTTCGACTCAATGAAAAGCCTCTGCCCGCAACTTACGGCCCTTCCGCCGACGATACGATGGGGTTCTAGTATTCGAGGTCCGCAACTATCAGCCCTGAATATTTTGCCCGGATGATCGCTTAACTCGATGGTCTACCGTCAGTGAGGCCCTTGGTTTCCCGACCGAGGGCCTTTTAGATTTGGGAACCGATCAGCTGTGTTACTGCATTCTGGACGAGTCATTTTTCTTTTTTCCCCAAACACGCGATACTTGATCTAACGTGGCCGACTTCCTCGACAAACTCAATCCCCAGCAGCGCGAAGCCGTTGAACTCGTTGACGGGCCTCTGCTGATTCTGGCTGGAGCAGGCAGCGGCAAAACCCGTGTGATTACCCATCGTATTGTCCATCTGATTGAGAATAAAGGCGTTGAGCCCGATTCCATTCTGGCCGTCACCTTTACGAATAAAGCCGCTGCGGAAATGGCGGAGCGCGTCGGAAGTATGCTGGGTGGCCGGACATTGCGTAAACCGCTGATCGCTACATTCCACTCTTTCTGTGTGCGGGTGCTGCGGCGAGATATTGAAGAGTTGAAAATCGGTGGTGCGGGCTACAAGAAAGATTTTGCCATCTATGACGAGTCCGACCAGCAGGCCGTAGTCAAGGGCGTGATGCGCCGGCTGGGTCTGGACGACAAGCAGCTCAAGCCCAGCGCCGTGCTCTCGCGGATTTCATGGGCCAAGAACCACATGCTTGATCCGCAGGAGCTGTACCTGCAATCTGCCGATCCGATCACGGAAAAAGTGGCGCATATTTTTGAGGAGTATCGCAAGGAGCTGCGTAAATCCAACGCGCTGGATTTTGACGATCTGCTGCTGGAAACGGTCCGGCTGCTCAAGTCTTCTGCGGTGGTGCGCGAGCGTTACCAGCGCCGTTACCAATACATGCTGATCGACGAATACCAGGACACGAACCGTCCGCAGTATGAATTGATCAAGTTGCTGGCCGGCCCGGCGCACAACGTCTGCGTGGTGGGCGATGAAGACCAGTCGATTTATTCATGGCGCGGCGCGGACATCCGCAACATTCTGGAATTTGAAAAAGATTTTCAAGAAGCGCGGATTATCCGGCTGGAACAAAATTACCGATCGACGCAGGCGATCTTGGAAGCCGCGTCGGCGGTGGTGTCGAATAACCTGAAGCGCAAAGGCAAGACCCTTTGGACGGCACGCCAGGGCGGCAACAAGATCGGCTATTACGAAGCGCCCGATGGCGAGAACGAATCACTCTTTGCCGCCGACTACATTTCGCGCTATCTGAAGAAGATGAAAGAAGAGGGCGCGGAAGATGTTCGGGTGGCCGTGCTTTACCGCCTGAACTCGCAGTCGCGCTTGATTGAAGAAGCCATGCGGCGCTACCAGCTTCCTTATCAGGTCGTGGGCGGCTTCTCTTTCTATGAGCGCGCTGAAATCAAAGACATGATCAGTTACCTGAAGCTGATCAACAATCCGCAGGACTCCATCGCCTTGCTGCGCGTAATCAATACTCCGACGCGCGGCATTGGCAAATCGACCCTTGAAACTTTGGAGCGGCTATCTCTCGAGACAGGGATGTCTTTGTGGTCGGCGATTAGCGAGGCTATTGACCGCAGGCTGCTTCCGCCGCGTGCCTGCGCCGCGCTGAAGGGTTTTAAGGATCTGATTGAAGATGCTCGAGCGATGTTGCTGGGGAGCTTCGCGGATCGATTGACGGAGACAGCAGAATCTCACCGCGGAGACGCGGAGGCGCGGAGAGAGCCAGCGGAAGAATCCGATGCGGATGTTTCATTTGAACCGGCACAATTGGGAGAGAACATCAGCTTTGATTTTGGCGCGAATGAGGAGCCGGAAGAGGACGAAGCAGCAACAACTGAAGGCTCAGGAGAACTTTCCAAAACGGGGGGGGATGCGGAACCTAGCGAAGGAATAGAAGGCTTCCGCGCTCCCGGCGGCCCGGCTTCAATCCCTGAGATACTTAAGTTCCTGATCGACCGCACCGGATACATCAAGCAACTGGAAGAAGAGGCCACGCCGGATTCGCTGGCGCGCATCGACAACCTGCGCGAATTGGTGAATGCCGCTATGGATTCGCGCGACCGTGGCGAGACGCTGGCGGAATTTCTGGACCACGCCGCTCTGGTGAGTGATGTGGATACTTACGATCCGCGCGGCACGGTCACGCTGATGACATTGCATTCGGCCAAGGGATTGGAATTCGGCTTGGTCTTTCTGGTCGGCATGGAAGAAGGATTGTTCCCACACTCGCGGGCTTTCAACGATCCTGACCAGATGGAAGAAGAGCGCAGGCTTTGCTATGTCGGGATGACCCGGGCGATGGACCATCTGGTGTTGAGTAACGCGCGATATCGTCGCCGCTACGGCACCGACATGCCGGACGCGACGGTGCCGTCGAGATTCCTGGAGGAAGTGCCGCCACAGTTGCTGGAAGAGCTGGGCACGTCGCGTGCGCGACCAGCCGCTTCATATCAAAGCGCCGATTACGGCGAGCGCCATTACAGCTATGAGGATGAAGATCAGAGCGTGACGTCGTACGAATCCAAACCCCGGGGTCCCCGGACCGCGCCGCCTTTGCGCGGGTCGGGGTCAAACGGCGGTTATACTGGTCCCAAGTACAATTCCATTGACAACATTGCCGACTTCTTTGCTTCGCGCGGCAAGAAGTTTAATCGGCCGCAGGTTCCGGTGGAGAAGGCGGCGGGCGGCAGCTCTTTTCGTCCCGGACAGCGCGTGAAACACCCGAAATATGGCGAGGGCGTGGTGTACTGGCGCGAAGGTGAAGGAGAAAACGCCAAGATTACGGTACAATTTCCACGATTCGGATTGAAAAAACTGATGGAGAAGTACGCGCACCTGGAGCGGGCGTAATGATCTTTCGCAACATATCTTTAAATTAGGACAGGTACATGGCAAATACGAAAGCACTGAGCAAGGAAGAACGCAAGAAATCAAAGCGCACGGCGCGCAAAAAGCAGACGCCAAAGAAGCCCCGCGAATACGCGCGCGGCTCCAAGAAGCCCAAGGTCAAGAAGCTGGCTCGCGGCACGTCCAAGCGCTAAAGCATTGGTGCGGGCGTAGAAGCGCTTGGCGCGTTCTAACGCCGCGTTTCTACGCCGCATCGCTGTTTTCTCATGACCAATTCTTGCGTCTCTCGTTCTTAAGGAGGCCTTTCTGGCCAGCCAATTCTTTGCCAAGAAGTCCATTGACAAGCTGATTTCAGATTCTGAAGCGCCAGGTCATCGGCTAAAGAAAACCCTGGGGCCGTGGTCGCTTACGGCGCTGGGGATTGGCGCCATCATTGGATCTGGCATCTTTGCGCTCACTGGCACCGCTGCCGCCGGAGAGCATGGCGAAGCTTCTTTTTACAAAGCGCAGGTGTTGGACCTTTTCATGCATCTTGTTAGGCATGGAAACTTGCATGATCTGGTGATGTATGGGCGCCCACCTGCCGGCCCGGCAATCGCGATTTCATTCCTCCTGGTAGCCGTGGCCTGCGTGTTTGCAGGACTTTGCTACGCAGAGCTGGCTTCAATGATCCCGATTGCGGGCAGCGCTTACACCTATTCTTATGCGACGTTGGGTGAACTGATTGCATGGATCATTGGCTGGGACCTGATTCTTGAATACGCGGTCAGCAATGTGGCCGTGGCAGTCAGTTTTGCGGGCTACTTCAAAGCGCAATTGTCTTCCTTTGGTATCAATCTGCCGGATAAATGGTCAACACCAGTATTTACACCGGACGGTTGGAGCCATTCCTACTTTAATTTTCCGGCTTTCCTGATCGTTTTTATTCTCACGGTTCTGCTGGTGCGGGGCATTCGGGAATCTGCCGGCGCGAACAACATCATGGTGATGGTGAAGATTGGGGCGATTTTTCTCTTCCTCTTTGTCGGCGGCATGTTGGTGAAGCCAGCGAACTGGCATCCGTTTGCGCCCAGCGGCTTCCCTGGAATCATGGCAGGCGGCGCTATTATTTTCTTCACCTATATTGGCTTTGATTCTGTTTCCACGGCGGCGGAAGAATGTCGCAACCCTCAGCGCGACCTGCCCTTCGGGATCATCGCGTCGCTAATTGTTTGCACGGTCCTTTATATCGGCGTGGCAATTGTGTTGCTTGGCATGATGCCCTACAGCACCTTTGGAATGGCTGGAGAAGCTAGCGATGCGCCAGTTATCTATGCCTTGAAGCAGCTTGGCGCCAATAGATTTTTTCAGGCAGTGATCATCATAGGCGCGCTCACGGGCATGATTTCATCTCTTCTGGTCTTCCAATATGGCCAGACGCGCATATGGTTTGCCATGTCGCGCGACGGGCTGTTGCCCAAAGTTTTTTCCGCCTTGCATCCCCTGTTCAAAACGCCGCATTGGTCCACATGGATTGCAGGTTTTCTGGTGGGAATCCCGGCCGGCATCGTAGATATAGGCCAGGCAGCCGACCTCTCGAATATCGGCACGCTCTTTGCGTTCGTGCTCGTATCGTTGGGCGTGATTTTCTTAAGAAAAAACCAGCCAGACCGTCCGCGGGCCTTCCGCGTCCCTTTTGTGCCACTTTTCCCGATCATTTCAGTGGTGCTTTGCGTTGGGTTGATGGCTGGTCTTCTTGTGGTGACATGGATCCGCTTCTTTTTGTGGCTGGCCATTGGATTAGTGATCTATTTCCTTTACAGCCGCCGCCACAGCGAGTTTGCGCCAGCTAACGTTTCTGCCGGCAAAGGGTGATGGCTTCTAAATCGTTCATTCAGTCGTTGCCAAAAGCGGAACTCCATCTGCATTTGGAAGGCAGCGTCGATCCAGTAACGCTGGCGGAGCTGAGCCGCCGTTACAACACGCCATTGCCGACTGAGAACAACCGGTATGACGTTGCAGGCAGCGGCGATGTGCTTACTGAAGGCGACGTTCGGAGTCTTTATTCTTACAAGGATTTCAATGGTTTCCTAATGGCGTTTAAGTCCGTCACGGAGCGGTTGCGCTCTGCGGAAGATTATGAGCTTGTGACCTATCGGCTGATGCAGAAACTGCGGCAGCAGAACATTGTTCACGCAGAGGTGTATGTAAGCATCGGCGTGATTCGCTGGCGAGGGCAGCCGGTGGAACCGATTTTTGAAGGCATGGAGCGTGGGCGGGAGCGCGGCCAGCGCGATTTTGGCGTCTCATTACTGTGGATATTTGATGCGGTGCGGCACTTCGGCAAGGAAGCAGCATCAGAGGTGTTTGAGCTGGCTGCGCGGCTGCGCGAACGCAATGTAGTGGGCATTGGCATTGGCGGCGACGAAGCGCGCGGACCGGCGGAGTGGTTTCGCGATCTGTACAAGAAAGCGGCTGACAATGGCCTGCGCCTGACGGCGCACGCGGGCGAGACCACGGGGCCGGAGTCGGTCTGGGGAGCGCTGAATATCGGAGCAGAGCGGATTGGCCACGGGCTGTCTGCTGCAAGTGATCCGGAATTACTGGAAGT
>DATBVH010000123.1:0-6092 GCA_036515395.1 Candidatus Angelobacter sp. | reverse complement strand
GACCTGACCTGGCCAGAATCATCGCTCGTCTGGGCGAATTGGAAATCACCAGCTTGCTGATTGAAGGCGGCGCGCTGGTCAACTGGACTGCGCTTGCCACAGGCGTGGTGGACAAGATTTTTCTTTATTATGCGCCCAAGATTCTTGCCGGTGGCGGATCAGTTCCTTTTGCCGGTGGCGAAGGATTCCGCCGTCTCAGTGAAGCAGCGCAGGTGAAAGACATTGTTCTGCATCGCTTCGGTGAAGACTTCGCGGTTGAAGGCTACCTGCGCAATCCTTACCTCACGCCGGAGGCGCACATCTGATGTTTACCGGACTCATCCAGGAAACCGGCGAAATCGCTTCTAGCGAGCGCGTGGCCGGCCAGAATCGCGGCTCTGTCACACGCATCACCATCAAGGCTGCGAATATTCCGTCTGAATTAAAGACCGGTGACAGCGTTGCGGTGAGCGGCGTCTGCCTCACTGCGGTCGATATCGGCGAACACCAATTCTCCGCCGACTTGGCGGAAGAGACTCTGAAACGTACATCGTTGCAACGCCTGAAAACCGGGTCAATTGTGAATCTGGAGTTACCGGCCAAGGCCCAGGATCGTATGGGAGGCCACGTGGTGCAAGGACATGTGGACGGAGTGGGTTTCATTGTCAGCCTGCAAAAAATTAAGTTTCGCGATGATTGGCGTCTGGTTGTCGAACTGCCATCGGAGCTTTTGCGCTATGTGGTACCTCAAGGCTCAATCACCATTGAAGGGATCAGTCTCACTGTCGCCGCAATTGAAGGCAGCCGCGTGGAAATCGCCATCATTCCTCATACCTGGCAGTCAACCAATCTACGGGCGCTCCATGCCGGCGATCCGGTGAATATTGAGGTGGATGTGCTGGCAAAGTACGCAGAGAAGATGTCCCACGGCAAAACACATGGCAAACTTACTACAGCCGATCTTATCAAGCAGGGCTTTTAGCGTGGTCTAAAACAAAAGATCAGCACGCCAGGTTCGACCGTGCTGATCTTTAGGTTAAAGCGCAAGGGAGGGTCGGTGCGCTTCTAAACTTTTGTTCAGTTCTTAGGCGTTTCCACTAATTGCCAGAACCACATAAACCAGAGCAACTCCCACTGCTGCCCATACCCGGAAGTTCTGAAACTGTCGTGACTCGCTCATCTCGTGCGTCCTTTGTCCTTGAAATTAAGGGGGGAGGACCGTTCTACAATCAGGATCATGCGCCCGCACTGCACGAGACAAAATTAAAGCGGTGTTAAATTTCTTAATTCTGTAATCGTCGGCGACAATTCGGGCGAGCATTGCCCGGAACGGCTGGAAAATCGTTGAAAGCAAAGGATTAGTCGGGTGATTAAATCTATCGGGAAGCGAACGATTGCTTAAACTCAGCGGAATATTTACCAAAATAACTTCATCAATCCCGTAGCGGGTAGATCGGCGACGATAAATTTCTGCTCTCGTCCCACATTTTTCATCAATGCTTCAGCCGCCAGATATCCACTGCGAACGGCGCCTTCCATAGTCGCGGGCCAACCGGTCGCGGTCCAATCACCGGCCAGGAAAATTTGCGGCCACTGTGTTATAGCCGCAGGACGATATTTATCCAGCCCGGGAAGAATCGCATACGTGGCGTAAAATTCCTTGATAACCGCGGCTTTCACCAGCTTTGCTTCACGCACCGCAGGAAAAAACTCAGCCAACTCACGCGTGGCCAGTTCCAGGATTTCTTCACGTGATTTCTGTACTAGTGACTTTGATGCGCTTACAACCAACTCAACGTAGCTGCCTTGGCCGGCATTTTCCCGGCCCTCATGGAACTTTGATTTATGAAACATCCACTGAATCGTGCGATCCAGCAATACCGCATGCGACAACGGCGTAATTTCGCGGTCAAACCAGAGATGTATCCCTGTGATTGAAGAGGGCTCAAATTTCGCAAGCTGTTGCTTGATTGGTTTAGCCGATTCGTCCGACGGCAGCAGACTTGCGACATTCTGAAATGGCGCCGCCAATACAACAAAATCAAACTGCCGCTCACCCGAGCCGGTCAATACGCCCATCCGGTCTTGCTTTGGTCCGATTGCGGTTACTGACGACCGCAGCAGCACCTCACCGCCTCGCGTGCATATATAGTCAATTGCGGCCCCGTACAAATCCGACAGAGGAATACTCGGAAGCCCCATTTTGCCCGCAGCGGCTGACTTCATGAATGACTCGCGAAAGACCTGCGCAGCATAGCGGACGGAAATGCGGTCCAGATCTTCGTTTAAGGCACTTACCAGCACTGTCTTCCAGAACCGCTCAATCGCCTGCTCCGTCTGCTTTTGCCGGCGCAGCCATGAAAGAAAACCCTCCGATGAATCTTCAGGCAGGCCGCGGCTCATCGCGGCCATGGCTCGGGAGATGGCAATCTTATCGTTCGCGCTTAGCATCTTTGCGCGGAGAAACGTCGGTACGTTGTGCATCGGCGCAGGAAGGAATGAAGGCGACATTTTACTGATCCGTCCGCCCGGCTCAATAAACGTCAGTTCATCAAACCACCGGATCTTCCCACTCACTCCCAGACGATTGTAGAACTCAATCAGGTTCGTGCAGCAGCCCAGCAGAACGTGCTGGCAGTTATCCACCACCTCGCCTGTTCCCGGATGTTCGTAAGAAGACGCACGGCCTCCCACATATGGCCGCCGCTCAAAGACAGTGACGCGCAATCCTGCGTCGGCCAGGGCACAGCCCGCAGCCAGCCCCGCGAGCCCGCCGCCCACGATTGCAACATTGTATTGTCTGGTTTCCAGCGTCATGCGATGCGGAGTAGAAATCCGCGGGATAGCACTTTCAATTTTTCCCAGAGAGTCAGCCGGACACGCTCCGTAAGCACGTCGTAATTGCGGTCCGTGATCTTCTGCAGCAGACGGCTATAAATTTCCACCAAGACCCACAATGCGGCCCGGCTGTCTTCATCGATCAATTCCATCAGCCACTTTGCCGACTCATAATATTTACGCGCGCGATCAGCTTCATATTCCAGGGCAGGGCGCAGTTGCTGCACTTGCGCGGGATCCTGCAACTTGCTCGAAGCAAAATTTGCCGCCGTAAGGTTGCTGCGCGCCATGTCTTCTTCCGGAATATAAATGCGCCCCATGGATGCGTCTTCTTTTATGTCGCGGACGATGTTCGTCAATTGGAACGCCAGCCCGCAGTCCTCGGCCAGAAATTCCGCTTTGGTGTCCTGATAACCAAAAATCCTGATGCATACCAAACCGACAACCGAAGCCACGTAATAGCAATATTGCTTCAGGTCTTCAAAAGTATTACAGAGGATGGCAGGTGACTCAGCCGATGCCGGAGGAATATCCAAATCCAGGCTGGTGCCGTAAACCAGCTTTTCAAAAAGTTCAGGCGGAATCTTGAATTTATTTTGAGCGTCACCCAGCGCCATCAGCACCGGATCGTCCGTTGCTTTGCCGGCAAAAACGGCTTTAGCGGCGTCCAGCCATTCGCTGAGTTTCTGGCGCTTTACCTGTGGATCAACTCCAGGTTCGTCAGAAATATCGTCGGCATGGCGCATGAATGCGTACACCGCGCTCAGCGCATTGCGCTTCTCTGAGGGCAGCACCATGAAGCCGTAATAAAAATTTTTGGCTGCGCGGCGTGATATGCCCCGGCAAACTGCGTAAGCATGGCTGAGCTGGTCACTCACAGCAACTTGCCCATGGCCGCGCGCAGC
Source organism: Candidatus Angelobacter sp. (assembly GCA_036515395.1). Taxonomy (GTDB): domain Bacteria; phylum Acidobacteriota; class Terriglobia; order Terriglobales; family Acidobacteriaceae; genus Angelobacter. The sequence goes on along the minus strand of DATBVH010000123.1, from coordinate 2,370 downwards.
ACCAGCAGCAACTTGCGGGACTTTGAAATCTCCGGGCGTGCTTTCAATACGTCGAACCCCTGGCGCTCGATGGCGTTCAGGATTTCCTGTCCGCCTCGGCTAAACAGCTCAAGGTCGATAGCCAATTCACGATTGACCATCTTTACCAGCGGCAGTCCGCGGGCAAACCAATCACGTGCGCGCTCAACCTCAAATTTCATCATTGCCACAAATTGTGGCGTTGCGCGCCGCTGTGCAATGTCTTCTCCGCTTACGCCAAAGCGGCGCAGGTCTTCCAGCGGAAGATATATCCGTCCTTTGCCATAGTCGAGAAAAACGTCTTGCCAGAAATTTGCCAGTTGCAGCGCCGTACACGTGTAGTCAGAAAGTTGCTGCCGCTCGGCATCACTATAGCCACATAGATAAAGAACCAGATGACCTACAGGGTTCGCTGAATAATGGCAATAGGCCAGAACGTCATCGAATGTTTCAAATCGGGTAACAGTCTGGTCCTGCCGGAAAGCGATCAGCAGATCAGAAAACTCATGCTTGGGAATACCGAATTGCTTTACCGTCTCCGACAGGGCAACAAACACAGGATGTTTCGGCGTGCCTGCATAACAAGCGTCGAGCTCGGTCTCCCACTGATCCAGCAGTTCCAATGACTGCTGCGGATCGCCCACCTCGTCACCCAGATCGTCAGAGATGCGGCAGTAGGCATAAACATTATAGAAATGTTGGCGTAGACGGCGGGGCAGGAACCATGTGGCAACAGAAAAATTTTCGTAATGCGATTTTGCCAACCGCTCACAATAGGCGCGAGCAGCCTCCAGAGATGGCGCTGTGGCCGGAATACGATACGATTCCGGCAGCGCGTTCCATCCCAGCGGCATGGACGAAGTGCTTGTGCGCGAGACTGACATGATTAGTGGCCGGGGATGATGGCCGTTTTGATCTGGCTCCCGCGGTCCAGCATCTGTTGCAATACTTGCTTCAGTTTGGAGAGAGGCGCTTCGCCGGTAACATAATCCGTGCTTTTCACGTTCTTTTCCGCAATCAATGAAAACGCCTTGCGAACCGTCTGCGGAGTATGGTGGAAGGTGGCTTTCAACGTGATTTCAGAATAGTGCAGCCGATTGGTGTCCAGTTCGACTTTCGTACCGCTGGCGCATCCGCCAAAGAAATTCACCACGCCGCCTCGACGAACCATTTCCACTGCCCATTGCCAGGTTTGCGGTCGTCCCACAGCTTCAATCACAATGTCTGATCCGCGGCCTTCTGTAACGCCGATCACCCGGTCAATAGGATCGTGTGTTCTTCCTATCTGGACCACTTCGTCTGCCCCGAATCTTTTCGCAGACGCTACCTGCTCAGCCCGCTTCACCACTGAAATCACTTTGCATCCGGTCAGCTTGGCTACTTGTACCAGCATCAATCCCAGCGGTCCCGCGCCAATCACGGTGACAGTATCGCCGATGTCGGCGCCCGTTTCCTGTAATCCTCGCAATGCGCAGGCCAGAGGCTCAGTCATGGCGGCCGATTCAAAGCTCACGTCATCCGGTAGAGCCAGCATGTTGGTTTCAACAATGCGGCGAGGGATCTTGATGTACTCAGCATATGCGCCGTTATTAAACAAAAGGTCTTCGCAGATATTTTCCTGGTGCTTCAGGCAGTAGAAACACGCGCCACACGGAGCGGAGTTCAACGCAACCACTTTCATGCCACGGCGGAAGTCACGCACGCCCGGCCCAACTTCTTCAATCACACCTGAAAGTTCGTGGCCAAAGAGCGCCGGAGGAACAATCATGCGCGCGTGATAGCCGCGCTGATACACCTTGAGGTCAGTCCCGCAGGTAAGCGCCACGTTCACCTTCACCAGCACCTCGCCGGGTTCAAGCGTGGGGATCGGCACCTTCTCAATCTTGATGTCCTCTTTGCCATAGAGGACCGCGGCTGTCATTTGTCCTTTCAAATACGTTTCTCCCATTCCAAGCCGGGTTGGATGACGATTTTCATTGATTCCGGCGACGGATGCGATGCCAGTTGAATCGCAGCTACCGATTCCGTCAGCGGAAATCGGTGCGAAATCAACCGGGCAAAATCAATTTCTCCGCTGAATACCAAGCGCACATTCTCTTCCTGCAAATCGACTGACGCACTATACGAGCCCATCAGCGTCTTTTCATCCATGCACACAGCCGCTGGATCGATAGCCACTTCGCTGCGCTGCGTCTGCGCGAACAGCATGATTTTTCCGCCGGGCCGCGTTGCATCCATAGCCGGCTTGATCAAGCTATTTCCCGCCGTTGCCAGGATCACAGCGTCGGCTCCACGTCCGCCGGTAATCGTTCTTACACGCTGTGCCGGATCTTCCGACCCTGCATTCACATT
>DATBVH010000122.1:0-3981 GCA_036515395.1 Candidatus Angelobacter sp. | reverse complement strand
AAGCCAATACTATCAGTGCACCTTGGCCCCATAGGTTTGAGATACTTCATCGGTATCGCACATGACGGTGACTATGGTTGAACCGCCGGCATTTGTTCAGCTATTCGCAGCGGGGCCACAATTACCCGTTAGAAAATTGTTCATTTACCAAATTTACCGTCCGTGCTCTTCCAGAAACTTCTCCGCTTCAATCGCCGCCGCGCAGCCTGATCCTGCAGCGGTAATTGCCTGGCGATAACGGCGGTCCTGTACGTCACCACAGGCAAAGACGCCGGGAATGCGCGTCATCACAAAGTCGCGGGTCTTCAGGTAGCCATCATCGTCCATGTCGAGCTGGCCGGTGAACATTTTGGCGTTGGGCTCATGGCCAATGCCCAGGAACATGGCGCTCGTAGGGAAGTCCCAGACCTTGCCGGTCTTCAGGTTCTTCAGCTTAAGCGCGATGACTTCTTTCTGGTTGGGGTCGAGCACGTCTTCCACCATCGTGTCGGTCAGGAACTCAATTTTCTCGTGCTTGCGCGCGCGATCCAGCATGATCTTGGACGCGCGGAAGTGCTCACGCCGATGAATGATTGTGACCTTGGTGGCAAAACGGCTAAGAAACAAAGCTTCTTCCATCGCTGAATCGCCGCCCCCGATCACCGTAATCGGCTTGCCTTTGAAGAAGAACCCGTCACAGGTGGCGCATGACGATACACCATGGCCGATCAGCTTTTGCTCGTTCGGCAGTCCCAGCCAGCGCGCGGAAGCTCCGCTGGCAATAATGAGCGTACGGGTCGTGATGATTTTGCCGCCGCCGAAATCGAGCTTGAAAGGCCGCTGGGTCAAGTCCGCTTTTACCAGATGCCCGCGCATGTATTCGGCGCCAAAGCGCGCCGCCTGCTTGCGTATGTTCTCAATCAGCTCCGGGCCCTGGATGCCTTCAGGGAAGCCGGGAAAGTTTTCCACCAGCGTGGTAAGAGAAAGCTGGCCACCGGGCTCGTGGCCTTCAATCACCAGCGGGTTCAGGTTGGCGCGGGCCGCGTAGATGGCAGCCGTCAGGCCGGCACAACCGGTGCCGAGCACTACTGTATCGCGAACGGAATTTTCCATGGCATCCATTAGATTCATGACCTTCGATTTAGTTTCAGTGCTTCGCAGCGGCCGGTTTGCGTTTGGCGACCGGTGCAGGCGCTTTGGCATCGGCATTGAGCCACGCAATATCCGAGCGGAAAGCCGTCCGCAGCCCCAGCGCCGCGCGATATTGCGCCATGATTTCCGATGCCTGATGAAATATTGGTTCGTAAGCGCTCTGGTCCACTTCTTCGCACCGTGACAGCACTGCAGAACTCTTGTTAAACCGCTCAACCCTCACGCGCGAGGTTGGCGTATCCACCTGCAACAGTGAGAGCGGCTTTGCCGCGTTCGCAGAAACGCGGTCTTCCATCGCCACTTGAAGAAAATCTTTGGGATCCCGCGGCCGCAGCACCAGGATTTCGACCGTATTGGTTGTGTCAGTGCTCATAGAGTACTGCGCCGTCAGCAGCGGCGACTCCGCCGCAAAGTCCCGGCGCAGGCGGACATATTTTGCGTCAGGGGCGTCTTTTAGTGAAGTGCGTCCGCGGGAAAGTTCAAAGTCCGCGCTGAACGCCGGCTTGGGCTGCACCGCCGCTAGCGCTCCCTTAATGATGGCTTGTTCATCGGCTCCCGGCGTGCAGACGTTCAGGTAATTTACCTTGACCTGCGGCTTGCCGTCCGGAGACGGCGCTGTAGGCTGGGCGCTGGGCGTTGGAGCGGGCGCTTGCTGGTCCTGAGCGGCCCCTGCCGCCAGCATAAACAGGGCTGTTAGTGCGATTCTGAACACGGTTTGGATTGTAGCATTTGCCGGCGCGTCCGATGATTGCTGATAGGTATGAACCGGACGGCCAGAATGAGAGATGACGGCGGATTAGAACCCAGGCTAAACCCCAAACCTCGCCACAGGTAACACTGATTTACACGGATCAAAAGTTCATAGGAGCTTTTTGAATTTTGTAAATCCGTGTCATCCGTGTTCATCCGTGGTGAGATTTGTTTTTTGCGTAAAGCAGAGCGAGCTAACATTTGCGTTTGTCCTGCGTCCAAGTGGCTGGAGCACGATCGGCCAAGTGGTGGCTGTCATGTTGCCAGGCTTCGGCCAAAATTCTCTGCAAGGCGGCTCAATTGAAAAAGAACTACTCGCTGTGGTTGACCTTAGTGATGTTGCTTGCGTTTGCGAATATTGCACTGGCGCAGGACTTCGCCGAAGTTCCCATTCCGCCCAACGGAAACAATGAAAAGGCCGAAGTTTCCCAATGGATTGGGCTGGTGAAAGTGACGATCTCTTATCACAGCCCCAATCTGCACGGCGGAGGAGGAGCGGACCGCAGCGGACACATCTGGGGCGAATTGGTGCACTATGGTTTTATTGACGAAGGTTTTGGGCCGACCAAGGCTGCGCCCTGGAGGGCCGGCGCAAATGAAACCACCACTATCTCGTTTTCGCATGATGTGAAGGTGGATGGCAAAGAAGTCAAAGCTGGAACGTACGGCCTGTTTCTGGATGTCGAGAAGGAAGGGCCGTGGCAGTGGATCTTCTCCACCAACTCCGCAGGCTGGGGAAGTTTTCAATACGATCCAAAAGAGGATGTTCTGCGGGTGCCGACGACCCCAGTACCCGCTCCGCATACAGAATTTCTTACGTATGGGTTTGATGAGCGCAAGCCGGATTCGACCGTGGCTTTTCTCCAATGGGAAGACAAGCGAGTCCCTTTCCGTATTGAAGTTCCCAATGCTAATGAAATTTACGTAGCGCAGATACGGCATAACCTGCTCTCATGGCCGGGATTCGATTACAAAAATTGGCAGAATGCGGCGCAGTTTTGCGCCAGCAACAAAATTAATCTGGATGAAGCCCTCATTTGGGCCGATAAAGCGATCTACGGGCCATTCCGGGGAGCAACGATCGGTAGCGAAGATTTCTCAACAGTGCAGACCAAAGCGGACGTGCTGCAGGCAATGGGCAAAACCGACGAGGCAGATAAGTTGATGGACAAGGCATTCCAGCTTACTGGCGCAGATCTGCTGCCGGTCCATATTTACGGGATGCGCTTGCTCGGCGCCGGGAGAAATGAAAAAGCTATTGAAATTTTCAAACTTAACCAGAAAAGGCATCCAGAAGATAAATTCTGGGGTTACCTGGGATTGGCGCGGGCGTATACAGCTGCCGGCGATAAAGAAAAAGCCATAAAGAACTGGGAGATTGTGCTGCAAAACATTCCAGAAAGCCGGAAAGGCCAGCTCCCTGCATACCAAGCTGCGCTCAAAAAGCTAAAAGAGGCGAGCTAGGCGAAACCGAGCAATATGATTTGGGTTGGGGTGATCACCCGATGACGGCGATCACCCGATCATCCGATTGCCTGCACAAGCACTCTCTCATTTCCATGGTGGACTCACTACTCGCGATGGTCATCTTTTCAAATACCTATCCACCCATCCATTCACCGTCTTGTACCAGAGCTCGCTGTTTTGCGGCTTCAGTACCCAATGTCCTTCGTCGGGGAAGTAGAGCATTTTTGAAGGAATGTTCAGCCGTTGCAGCGTGGTGAAAAGCTGGAATCCTTCGGAGACATCAAACCGGTAATCTAGCTGCCCATGGACGACTAGAGTCGGTGTCTTGAATTGCGCTGCAAAAAGATGTGGCGACCACTTGCGATATTCTTCGCGGTTGTTCCAAGGCGTGTCATCAAACTCCCACTCGGGGTACCACAGCTCTTCCGTGGTGCCATAAGTGCTTTCCGTATTGAACATTCCGTCATGTGAGACCAGGCACTTGAACCGATTGGTATGCCCCAGGACCCAATTGATCATGTAGCCGCCGTAGCTCGCGCCCAGCGCGCACACCCGCTCCTGCTGCAGGAACGGGTAGCGGGCGGTCGCCGCCGCCAGGCCCTTCTGCAGATCCTCCAGCGGCTTGCCGCCCCA
>DATBVH010000121.1:0-2563 GCA_036515395.1 Candidatus Angelobacter sp. | reverse complement strand
CAGCCCACGGCGCAGTTCTATCACGTGGTCACGGATAATCGCTTTCCTTATTACCTCTACGGATCGCAGCAGGATAACTCTTCAGTGGCGATTGCCAGCGCAGCGCCGGGCGGTATCGATCGCACAAGCTGGTACGCGGTAGGCGGAGGAGAAAGCGGATACATTGCACCTGATCCACGCGATCCAGAAATTGTTTATGCCGGCTCCTATGGCGGCGATATCACGCGCTATGACCATCGCACAGAAGAGACTAAAAACGTTACGCCATGGCCCATCAATCCTATTGGCGCCGCAGCCGCCGACCAGAAATATCGCTTTCAATGGACGGAGCCGATCGTGTTTTCACCGCACGACCCGAAGACGCTCTACTTCGCGGCACAGGTCCTATTTAAAACAACGGACGGAGGCATGAATTGGCAGATCATCAGTCCGGATCTGACGCGCAATGACAAGAGTAAGCAGGTGGCGGCAGGCGGACCGATCACCAAGGACAACACAGGCGTGGAGGTCTATGACACAATTTTTTCAGTCGTGGAATCGCCGGTGCAGAAAGACTTGATCTGGGCGGGTTCCGACGATGGGCTGGTGCACGTCACTACAGACAGCGGAAAGAACTGGTCCAATGTGACGCCGAAGGCCATGCCGGAATGGGGCACCGTGAGCATGATTGAAGCATCCATGTACAACGCCGGCACGGCGTATGTTTCCGTCCAGCGCCACAAAATGGATGACGTTGCTCCCTATATCTTCAAGACCACCGATTTCGGAAAGACATGGACGAGCATCTCCAGCGGTCTTCCTGCGAATGCTTTTGTCCATGCTGTTCGTGAGGACAAGAAACGCAAAGGCCTGCTCTATGCGGGAACAGAGCGCGGCGTGTTCTTCTCATGGGATGACGGCGCGACCTGGCAATCTTTCCAGGGCAATCTGCCGGTCTCTCCCATTTACGATCTCACAGTTCACGACAATGATGTGCTGGTGGCAACTCATGGACGCGCATTCTGGGCGCTGGACGATCTCTCTCCGCTACAGCAGTACAAGCCAGAGATGGCGAACGAAGAAGTCCATCTTTACGCGCCCAGCGCTGCCAATCACACGACGTTCGGTGGAGGCTTTTTTGGCGGAGGCGGCGAACGCGGACAAAATCCGCCGGCTGGTGCGGTAATCTATTACTCGCTCAAGACCGCACTGAAGAAACCGGGCGAGAAGAAGCCTGAAGAAAAGAAAACAGAGGCTGGCGCGACCACGGCTGCTGCGACCCCAGCCAAGGAGACGTCGACAGAAGGCAAAGAGCCTGGACAGGCGCATCCTGCCAATGCTCCCGTGCCGCCGAAGCCGGAAACAGCCAGCGGCGAAGCAGCTGACGCTGCAAAAAGCTCCCCGATCACGCTCGAAATCCTCGACCAAAAAGGGCAGGTCATCCGCAAATACCCGCCTAAGCCCCAGCCTGGAACAGAGGGTGGCGATGACGAAGGATTTGGACCGCGTCCAGCAGAGCGTGGACTGCCCACGGAAGCCGGGCTTAACCGGTTTGTGTGGGACATGCGTTATGAAGGCGCCACAAAAGTGCCGCGGTCGCCACTGTGGGCCGGAAGCACGGACGGGCCTGAGGCCGTTCCCGGCAAATATCAAGTGCGGCTGACAGTAAACGGCAAGCAATTCACGACGCCGCTGGAAATCGTTCCCGATCCACGGTTAAAAGTCACACAGCAGGACCTGGAAAAGCAGTTTGATCTGCTCATCAAGATCCGCGAGCGGGTTACCCAGACGCATGAGACCGTAAACCAGATTCGCGATATTCGGACCCAGATCAATGAACTGAACAAGCGGCTGGAAAAACAGCCACAAGCAAAAGCCGTGGCTGATGCGGGAAAGCAACTGGACAAGAAAATGACCGAAGTGGAAGAAGTGCTGATCCAGACGAAGGCCAAAAGCGGGCAGGACGTGCTGAACTATCCTATCCGGCTCAATAATTATCTTGTGGCGCTGGGGGGAGTGGTAGAAAGCGCGGACTCCGTCCCGACCCAGGCTTCCTATGAAGTCTTTGACATGCTCAGCAAACAACTGGATGAGCAATTGGTGAAATGGAAGCAGATTTTGAGCACCGATGTACCGGCTTATAACGAAGTCGTAAAAAAACAGGAGGTTCCAGCGATTATCCTGGCCAAGCCGGGGGACCGCTAAAACAGTCTCTGAAAAGGCCAAAAACCGCATAAACATTGGTATTTGAAGGCGGTATGGGCGTGTTCCATTTTGGGATATTTTCGGAATTACCAAAGTGTCCGCCGCCATACCCAATTTCCATTGACCCCGAATGCGGGCAGGGTTAGAGTTTGCGTGTAACACCGAGAGCAAACGAATGTCTAATATCATGTTCGCGGTCTGGATCGGATTGTCAGCAGGCATTCTCCTGCTGTTTCTGTATGCAGCTTTTTTAAACCTGCGGCGGAGACAGGTGCCATGTGTGGAACTGGGCGATCTGATGAATTCGTTCCTACCGGTGGACGTGGCTGTGCTTTCCAATGTTATTAGCCCGGTGCAGCAACGCTATTTGCAAGAGACT
>DATBVH010000120.1:0-2697 GCA_036515395.1 Candidatus Angelobacter sp. | reverse complement strand
TTGCGCCGATTGAGACACAAAGACCCTGGCCAACAGCCTTGCTCACACCTTATTTAGAGCGACGACTTGCCGAAACCATGCCATCGGCAGGTATGCGCATCGCTTTAAAGGAAGCTGCAGCGAACCAAGAAACCAAATGTTCTTGTCATCGGCTCGACGGCAAGCCGGAAGATTGCGCGAACGCGGGAATGCAACTTTCCCGTTCGCATTGTGGAAGTTTGGTTCTCACGGCATGCTCGCAACAGCCCGTGGGGTGCGATATGGAACAGTGCACAGAGCGCGGCGAGGCGTCATGGACAGGATTGCTCGGTAAGCAGTGGCTTTCAGTGGCGCAGACAATTGCGACTGAAACAAATATTCCGCTGCAAGGCGCGGCCACTCAGGTCTGGGCATTGAAAGAGAGCTTGAGAAAGTGCGGGGCTTCCTTCGATCAGCACTTGCAAATTAGCACCCAAACCGCAGATGGATGGACCATCCTTTCATCAGGAAAATTGCAGGCCGCAACTTGTCAGTTGTCCATCCAGGGCTTTGAAGGCGAGGTTGCATTCGCCTTTGTCACGCAGCAAGCGCCATGAAATTTTATGAATACAAGCAGGTGATTGGATTTGAAGAGACGAACCTGACAGGGAACGTGTACTTCACCAATTACTTCCATTGGCAGGGAAGAGCCCGAGAACATTTTCTTCGCGACCATGCGCCTGAGATCCTTCAGCAACTGGAAGAAGGACTTGCGCTCATCACTCTGAATTGCTCGTGCAGCTTTCTGTGTGAAGTAAAAGCTTTTGATGAGGTGACAGTGCGAATGTTTCTGGAAAATATCCAACAGAACAGGATCATGATGCGTTTTGAATACTGGCGCGACGCGCCGGAACCTGTATTGGTCGCCCGAGGAGAACAACAGATAGCGTGCATGCATCGTGAAGATGGGCGTCTTACGCCAGCGCCCGTTCCAGAATGCCTGCGCCGGGCACTGACCGGGTTCCTTGAACCGGTTGCGTCTCGCTAATAACGATGCGTGTTTCAGTAGCGCAGAAAGGATAAACGATATGGACCAGGCAGTTGTACGTGAATCAACAACGAGGCTGCACCACGAATCGGTAAAGCGGGCCATTACCGCCATGCGCGGGCAGATTGGACAACCATTGTCGTTACGTTCGCTGGCCAGAATTGGCTTTGCCAGCCCGTATCATTTCACGCGGACTTTTCGCAGTGTCACCGGTCTTCCGCCACTTCATTTTCTTTCTGCACTGCGTCTGGATGCCGCTCGCAGCTTGCTTCTGCACACTCGGAGCAAAGTCATAGACATCTGCTATGACGTGGGCTACAGCAGTGTGGGAACTTTCACGCGGAGATTTACAGCCTGTTTTGGCGTTTCTCCGCAACAATTTCGCGCGCTGGCCCAATCGCCACGGCATGCCGTGCACGATCATCACAGTCTGAATGAACCACGCGCACGCTGTCCTGCCGGAACCAGCTTTTCCGGACGAGTAACTATGCCGGACGGCTTTAGAGGAATTGTTTGTGTTGGTCTCTTCGCGACTCCTATTCCTCAGTCCAAACCATTGGCTTGCGTAGTTGCCGCGCCGAATGGTGAATACCGGATGCAGGATGTCCCTCAAGGCAATTTATTCCTGTTCGCTTTGGGCCTGGAACTCCCAATCCAGCGACAGGATTGTTTTTGCCACGATTCAGCACTGCGCGCGGGGGGGCATTCTGTGCGTGTATGCGGCGAAAACATCATGGGCGATACTGATCTGTTTTTGCGACCGCCCTTGTCAACCGACGCTCCCATTCTTCTTTTCTTGACGGAATTGCTGCAGAGGATAGGCAGAGAACGACAAAGCCATGATGCGGAGCCACCCCCCTCCGGTTTTAGCGGAGTATTTCCGGGGCAAGAGGAAGCCTATGTGGAAAGCACAGGCAGGGTACTGAAACAGCTTTAGTGCTGTCGCGCAGAGGTTCGCAGCAAAGCAATGATAGGCCGGGCAGAGGTCTCTACTAGGAGTCCTCGGCTCGGCATTATTTTTTGGCCGCCAACTGGTCTTTAATAATGTCCGTATACAACTTCTCATTTTGCAGGCCATCGACTCGGGCGGAATTCAAGAAAAAGACCGGAGCCCCGAGCACCGCACGGCGTTGCGCTTCCTGCAGGTCTGCTTCAATCAACGATCGGTATTTTTCGGAATCAAGATCTCGCTGGAAGAGATCCCCATCAAGGCCGATGCGCTTTGCGTAAGCCAGCATGTCTTGACGGCTGGCCTTCTGAGGATTGGCGATGATGAGATCGTGCATCTGCCAGAATTTGCCTTGCGCGTTCGCGGCCATGGCTGCCTCATGCAGAAGCATGGCGCCAGGATGGATTTCGAGCGGGCGGTTCTTAAACACCAGCCTGATCTGGCCCGGGTGGGAATCAATGAGCTTGCGGACAAGAAGTGTGGCCTTTGGACTTAGCCCACTTTGCAAATCGGAAAACCATGAGAGCGTTATCGGGGAATCAATCGAACCAAAACTTATTTCAGGCTCTTTGCGGACGCCGGCAGATTCAGCAGGCGAAATCACCGGCACCGCGGGTTTGCCCAGAGCCACCAATGCATTGTTGATTGCCGCTTGAAACTGCTCAATCGGCATTGCGCCGGAAAAGGACTTGCCATTGATGAAGAATGCTGGTGTACCGTTTACTCCAAGACCTTCGCCTTC
>DATBVH010000119.1:0-4159 GCA_036515395.1 Candidatus Angelobacter sp. | reverse complement strand
ATTGCGTCCGGCGAGCTCGCTATTACCGTCAGAACGTGGCAAGGTCATCGAGTTCTCCAGGATGCGAGATAAGAAGACGGCTTAGGCTGCAGAGCGATCATCGCCGGAGCTAGCGGACTTAGTCATCACGTCCGGTGCCGCTTGATCCCCGGATGCTGAAGGCACATCTTCCTCCGGAACGTCATGGGTGGCAAATGGCAAGAAGACGCTGCAACAGGTGCCGTGTCTTGCTTCATCGGTACGGCTGCGGACGCGCAGGGTGCCCTGGTGCTTCTGCACAATCCCCTGGCTTACCCATAAGCCCAGTCCGGTGCCCTTGGAATCTTTCGTAGAAAAGAATGGCTCAAAGATCTGTGGCATGTTTTCCGCCGGGATGCCGCAGCCATCGTCAGCCACAATAACCCGTATGCCTTCGCGCTCCTGCCCGTCATGGGCGTAATGCACGCGGATATGAAGATTTCCCGGCCCGGAAATGGCTTCAATGGCGTTCAACACCAGATTGGAAAATACCTGGCGCAATTCACTGGGAAACGCCGCCAGCGGACCAACTTCATTGAAATCCCTGTGTACGGCGATCCGGCCTTGTTCGATGCGAGCATCATAGGCGGCCAGAACTTCTTCAAAAAGCTGCGGCACGGAACTCATCACCGGGGAAGAGATCTCGCGGTAGAAGCCAAGCGTCTGCTTGGTGATGTGCACCACGCGGGCCAGTTCTTCCTCGGCGGTCTTTACGTAAACCAGAGCGGGCTCAGGCAATTTGGAGTTGGTGCGCAGAATGTAAAGCGCATTCATCACCGAGGCCAGTGGGTTGTTGATCTCATGCGCGATGCTGGCAGCAAGGCGTCCTGTGGCGGCAATCTTCTCCGACTGTCGCAGTGTCTGCTCCGCAGCTTTGCGTGAGGTAACGTCCATGGCCACGCCCAGCATGCGCACGGGCAGGTCGCCAATCACAATTGTGCGTCCGCGGGCTTCCAGCCAGTGCAGGCTTTTATCGGCCATATAGATGCGATATTGAACTTCGTATTCGCTCTTGCTGGCCAGAGCGTTGGCAATCGATTGATGCACCGGTTGCCGGTCTTCTGGGACAATGCTTTCCATCCAGCTTTCATAGCGACCGTCAAATTTTTCCACTTCAATTCCGTGAAGGCGCCGGATCTCATCTGACCATGCCAACTCGCCGGTCTGCAGGTCCCACTCCCAGATTCCAATGCCGACATACTGCTGCGCCAGCTGCATGCTTTCTTTGCCGCGCTCCAGCATTTCCTGCGCACGTTTGGTTTCGGCAATCTGCTCCTGTGCTTCACGGTAGAGCCGCACGTTATCAATGGCCACAGAAGCCATATGCGTGAGCTGGACGAGAATAGCTTCGTCGTCGGGCGAAAAATCACTGCTTAATTTTTGCGAGAGCTGAATCAACCCCAGGTTGCGTCCATCGCGCGTGAGCAGCGGCGCAGCCAGCCATCCATAGCGCGTGGCATCCGTGGCGCGACGCACCGGCCCCCATGTGTTGGCCCTGGCTCCTGCATTCAGCCGCACCGGTTTGTTGAGCTTGCAGGCCAGCACAAACATCTCAGAGCTTTCCCTGGCGAACTCAAGCGCGGTTTGCCCTTCCGCCACAGAGACGCAGGTAATGCTGCGGTTCCATTCGCCTCTGGGTAGCAGCGTGGTGAGGGCCTGGCGCGCGCCAATGATGTTCCGTGCCTGGTCAGTGATTACCTGCAACAGGGAATCGAGCGCAAAGACAGAATTGATCTGCACGGAAGCTTCCGCCAACGCGCGCAGCACCGCCGTACGTTGCTGCTCCGCGGCAAGAGTCTGTAGTGAATCGTGATACAGGCGCGCATTGTCCAGCGCGTTTGCGGCTTGCCGCGCATAAAGCTCCACCAACCGCGACTGGCGGTCACTGGGAGTATGCGGCTTACGGAAGAACGTTACCACCACGCCAAGAGCATCGCCGCGCGTGTTGACGATTGGCGTGCTGAAAACCGAGCGGAAGCCGACTTGAGCGGCGGCATCCATAAATGGAAAGTATGTTCCGGCCTTATCAATATCTTCAATCAAGACGCGGCGGTCAGGAGAGAAGAACGATGCCGGCAAATCACCAAAAGTCTTGATCTGCTCCGCCGTGAATCCGGCAAACGTAGCTACTTGAAGAATCTTGCTGGAGCGCTCAGGCAGAAGCAGCAGCATGCCAAGATCGGTTTTTTGCAATGCGGCGATGGAAGTTAGAACGTCATTCAACAAGCGCTGCAATTCCAAGTTACTGGAAAGACGCACGCTGAGATCGTGAAAACGCTTGAGGTCGCTGCGCTGCGATTCCAACTCGTCGCGCATCCGGGCCAAGTCAGTGCTGAGCCTACCCGCAATCATTTCAGCAGTCGACCACTTTTGCCGCGCCAGACCCACGACCAGTGTTACGGCAATAAGCAGAGCTGCCCAGAGTTCAATGCTGGTAGTGGAAATCTCAGGTTGGTAAAGGGAAGAGAAACCCACCAGGGCAGCGGTGTTCAGCAGCGCTCCAGTCACAGCAGCGGGCAACCCGCCAATGACAGCTGAAATGCACGCAGCGGCAATGAAAAATACTCCCACTCCGGGATGGAAGAATGAAAGGCTATAGTGGGCAATGCTCCAGGCTGCTACAGGCAGCAGAAACGTGACGACCCACGAGATCACGCGCAGGCGAGTGGTAGAGGGGGAATACATTCTTTCTCGTTTACTCCTGCTCTAAGCTGAGCGTTTGCAGACGAGTGGCACTTCGAGCATATCACGCAAAAGACTGTGTAAAGGCATCATAGGGGCTAAGGCATTGGGACGACATATGTAGTGAACCGATCCAGAGTAGTAGCAGGAATATGCCACGCTGGCAGCTGGTCTGAGGTGAGTACCGAGTGAGCACTGGTACAGCGTCCCAATGACTTCTAGTCTGCCAAATAGTTAGAAAGTTCTAATTGATCAGAAGCAAAGTTCTAATTGATCAGAAGCTATGAAGGAATGTCTTGGGGTTCTCAGATTGGAATCAATCCTTTCCGAATTCCCAGGCTCACCGCTTCGGTCCGGCTGCCTGCATGCAGCTTGCTCAGGATGGAGCTGATGTGGAATTTGGCGGTGTGCTCGGAGATCGACAGGCGGCTGGCAATCTCCTTGTTGCCTAGCCCCATGCTAACCAGGCGCAGAACTTCGGATTCGCGAGCAGTTAAGTCTTCTGCCAAGTCTTCCGGAGGTATGACTTCGCCGCTCATATCGTTCATTTCGGCCATTGCATTGCTTTGCAGCAAGCCTTGAACAGACGTGGGATGGAGAAGCACGAATCCGGCCTCGGCGGCCTGTAGCGCCATTTGCATGTCTTCGGTATTCGCGTCACGCGAAATGATGGCATGAATGGACACACTCAACGCAGACCGCACCCATGCTGGATCAGGATCGTCGATCAGCGCCACCGAACCGGCGCCGACGGGAGCTTCTTCAAGGAAATCGAGCATCGCAGCGGCCGAGGCTGGAGTATCTAGGTCGGCCACTAGAATGTCGGCTTTTGAAGAGGCAAATCTTGCCGATGAAATTTGGGGAGTGGAAATGACATTTACGCCACGCACCGCCCGCGACGCAATGCCGGCAAGGTGTGCACGGCGCGCGGACGTGCCTGCGACCAGAAACACGCGCAGGGAAATGTCTTCTGTCATGTCCATATTGTTCTTGCTGCGTCACTCGGCCCGGCACGGAAAGTTGAGCGATTGTTATGCTGTCCGGGCTTCCAGCCGCAGCGTGATCGCGGTGATTGCTCCGCCGCGTATCAAGCTTGCATCAACTGAGTCGCCCGGTTTGTGGGAGCGCAAAATGCTTTGCACCGAATCAATGTCAGCCGCCGGCTTGCCGGCCAACGTGATCAGTACATCGCCCAGGAAAATCGTGGCTTTATCAGCCGGGCTTCCTGGGTCAACGTGGACAACCAGCAATCCCTCACTGGCGGTTAGATTCAGGCGAGTTCGTAAAGATTCCGGCAGCGGCGCTGCCTGCATGGCAAGGCCTAAGTAAGGCCGCTGGATACCGCCTTTTTCCAGCAGTTCAGCAGAAACGCGTTGTACCGTGGATGAAGGCACGGTGATGCCAGAGCGATGCAGTCCCGCGGTGTTCATGCCCAGAAATTCTCTCTGGCTATTGACCA
>DATBVH010000118.1:0-4286 GCA_036515395.1 Candidatus Angelobacter sp. | reverse complement strand
AAACTCTTTGGCGGCGCATCAGGACCGGGGTAAATCTCCAGTTCATAACCTCGTTCGCGCAGCATGTTTTCCGCTGCGTCGCCGATGTGGCAGGTTGCGTAGACTTTGAATTTTTTTGACATGGATAATTACCGAACCACTGATTTCACAGATGAATGCGGATCGGAAATGCCGCTTAATTTTTATATCACTAAAGTATCGGTAGCTCGTTGTGAGATCCCGCAGTGGCAAACAAATGCGGCAACCGTTAGAGTTGCCGCACTACTGATGAAATTTTACTTTTAGCTCTGATCCCCATCTGCGTTGATCAGCGCAAATCTGCGGCAAAAGAGTTTTAGCTACAGGCTTTTCTCTGCCCAGTTGCCAATGCGCTTGAGAGCTTCGTCCAGGTTCTCCATGGAGTTGGCAATGCTGAAGCGCAGATAGCCTTCGCCGAATTGGCCAAAAGCCGTGCCAGAGAGACATGCGACGCCGGCCTCATTCAGCAATGCTTCCGCCAGCTTTTTGGATGTCCATCCAGTCTTCTGCACGTTAGGGAATGCATAGAACGCGCCATGCGGCAAGCGGCAGCTGAAGCCTTTGATGTTGTTGAGACCAGCGATGAATTTATCTCGCCGAGCGTGGAACTGCTCACGCATATGGTCCACGGATGCCTGATCGCCCTTGAGAGCTTCCATGCCTGCGACTTGTGTGAATCCGGCGCTGCACGAGTTCACGTTGGTCATCAGCCGGCCAAACTGAGCGGCTAGGTCTTTGCGCATCACGCCATAGCCCAGTCGCCAGCCGGTCATGGCATAAGTCTTGGACCAGCCATCCAGCATGATCACGCGGTCTCTCCAGCCGGGCAGCGACATCAGGGAATGATGGCGGCCTTCAAAGATCAGGCGACTGTAAATTTCGTCGGAGAGCACCATGATGTCGCGATCGCCGATGGCCGTAGCGATGTCTTTTACGTCCTGCTCCGTGACGACGCTGCCCGTGGGATTGTGCGGCGAATTCAGCACGATCAGCTTTGTACGATCAGTGATCAGGTCGGCGAGTTCGTTGGGATCCAGCCGAAAATCTTTTTCTTCCCGCATCTGCAGCGGCACCGGTTTGGCGCCGGTGAAGTTGATCAGAGATTCATAAATAGGAAATCCGGGATTCGGATAGATGACTTCATCGCCTTCTTCCACCAGAGCGGTGAAAGTGAAGTAAATTGTCGGCTTGCCGCCCGGCACGATCACTACTTCGTCCGCGCTCACCGGCACGCCATGCGTTCGCGTGACTTCCGCCGCGACAGTTTCACGCAGCGCCGGCAATCCGGCTGAAGGTGTGTAATGCGTATAGCCCTTATGGATGGCATCAACTCCGGCCTCAATGACGTTGGTGGGCGTGTCAAAATCCGGCTCGCCGATTTCCAGATGAATAATGCTCCTGCCTTGTGCCTCAAGCGCGCGGGCTTTGGCCAGAGTTTCAAAGGCGGTTTCCGTTCCCAGGCGAGCCATACGTTTGGCCAGCCGCAATTCTGTTGAGGTAGTAACTGGGGTCATTTTTTATCTCGTTAAAAAAGTTGGACTACTCGTTGACCGCTTGTTCCTGGCTCTGTGATCGCAACACGTGCGCCACGGTATAAGGCACGCGACGTTGGGGTTCCTGAAAGTTGCGTACCTGTAGATCGCCAAGCAGGCCCAGCGCCAGCATCTGTCCACCGAACACGATCAGTACCGCTGCGGAAATCAGAAGAGGGCCGTGCTCTCCCATCACGCTTAGATGCCAGATCAATTTGGAAAGCATCAGCCAGAAGGCAATCCCCATCCCGCCCATCAGCGAAACCATGCCCACGGTTCCAAATAAGTGCAGCGGACGGTACATGTATTTCAGCAGGAAGCGGATAGTGATCAGGTCAAAAAAGACGCGGAACGTGCGGGAGATGCCGTAATGCGAATTGCCCTTGGGCCGCACAATATTCTTGATGGGAATTTCACAGATCGATGCGCCATACCACGACGCCAGAGCGGGAATAAAGCGGTGCAGTTCGCCATAGAGCGGAAGCTGCTGAATAATTTCGCGCCGGTAAGCCTTGTAGGTGGTGCCAAAGTCGTGAATCTGCACGCCGCTCAACTTCGACATGGCCCAGTTGGCAATGCGTGATGGAATGCGGCGCATCACAAAGTTATCGACACGCTCTTTGCGCCAGCCGCTTACCAGGTCATAGCCCTGTTCCAGCATTTCCAGGAATTTTGGAATGTCGTCAGGATCGTGCTGCAGGTCGCCATCCATGGCGATCACATACTCTCCCTGCGCGTGCGCGAATCCCGCTGCCAACGCCGAGGTTTGGCCAAAATTGCGGCGCAACTTGACGACTACCACGCGGCTGTCAATCGTCACAATCTCGCGCAGCAGCTTGTACGTGCGATCAAGGCTGCCATCGTCTACAAATACCAATTCAAACGTGTCGCCTGTAGCTTCCATGACGGCCTTCAGCCGGTCATAGAGCGCGGTCACGCTCTCCTGCTCGTTATGGAATGGCACTACGATCGAATACTTCGGCATTACTAGAAGATTATACATCTGCTATTTCCGAGTTGGGCAGCTCAAATTGAGGAAAAACTCCTCCGTCCACCCCTTGGTAATTGCTCTGTTTTGCAATTCCTCTTTATATCTTTCACCAGGCTTAAAGGCATTGGAAATCAGCTCTTCTCCCGCTTACCCTCAGATTACAAGCTGTCGGATTGCCCCCTCCTGGGACTACGACGAGCGGCTAGAGTGTTGATGCTTCTTGACACAAAGAGCAGCTTCCAGTGTGCCAACCTCACTGTTCGCAATCGCGCTCTCCTTTGACATCCGCACTCCGCGGAGCCTCATCTTATTGCTTCTACTAAAAAATAATTTAATCGTGATAAGGAGCATTTACCAATGACGTTTCCGACCACCAGTTCCCGCAGCCGAGGCGAGCAGGAAGACCAGTTCACTTCCAGCATTGAATCGCAGACCTCGCAAATTCCCTCTACAGGATATCTGGGAGCGGCCATCGCTTCCATGGCAGCTTCCGCCATTTTGAAAATCATGGGCAAAGATAATTGGGCGCTGTTTGTAGGCCAGTGGGCCCCCTCCTTTCTGATTATCGGCGTGTACAACAAAATGGTGAAACAGCACGGCTCGGACGCTTTCAGCAAGGCTGCCTAACCGGATCATCGGGAAGCCGGGTCAGCTGAATCCAATCAGGAGGTACACGCGGAAGCAACCATACATATGTGTTGCGTCCGCGGGTATCCGCCCCTGATTACCAGATGCCCGATTAGCCGGCTCACCGACGAGTTCACGGCTTCCGTTTTCTGGTCGAGGATGTCGGCGACTTCCGGCGACCGTCACTTGTAGCGCGCCCTGATCTTCACCGTTCGGTCCAGTTCGTCCACTACCTCAAGAATCTTGAGCCTTAAATCCTTGTCCAGTTCAGCTTTGTCCAGAAAGTCATGGACTTGCTTCTGGGCCGCCGCAGATTGCTGCCCGCCGATAAAAGCATTCAGCCACGCCAACATAAAAAAGATTTTCCTCTCGCGTTTTACCTGCGGCAGCGCATCCAGCGCCGGACCAAGGTAAGGCAGCGTAAGGTCAGACTGGCTCCACCAATTAAAGCTGCCCAGGCTAAGCTCGATCCAGTCTTCAGGGCGCGCCGTGTCATGCAAGTATTCGTCAAAGTATTGTTTCTTAGTATTTGCGTCCGGACGTGCCGCCGCGGCCATGTAGGCGTACTTTTTGCCGTCGCCGGAAGGATCGCGCTTTTCCTCTTCTGCCAGCACTGCTGGCGCGTCAGAATCCTTCTGCGCGACCAATGCTTCCACGATGTTCCAGCGATCCAGCGGACGCAGCTCTACTCCAGGGACGGTGAGCTTGCCTGTCAACATGTCTTTGAGCTGACCGCGAGCATTAGTGGTTTCAGCTACGCCGCGCAACGCGCGAAACCACGTGATGCGCATGTCCTGTGAAGGCGAATGCAACATCTGATCGGACGCGAGAGTTTCCATCTTAGGAACAAGCTGTCCGCGCACTTCCGGACTGACGTAGCGATGCAGCGCTGTGATCGTGCGACCAATGATACTTTGCGCCAACGACTCGTCTTGTTCTGTGGGAAGATTTTTCAACGCCAGTTCGATGTATTCGCGTGGGTCCATCTCGGCTTCGCGCACGGAATCCCATAACGATCCCCAGAGCAAAGTGCGCTCGAAAACATCATTCATGCTTCCCAGTTCGGACATCACCACTTTGCGGCTGACAGGATCCAGCAGGAACCTGCCGTAAGCCTC
>DATBVH010000117.1:0-3930 GCA_036515395.1 Candidatus Angelobacter sp. | reverse complement strand
CATTTTCCCGCCGTAATTTTATTCAGACCGCCGGACTCGCAACAGTCGCGCTGGCACAGCCAGTTACGGCTTTTGCTGCTGACCATGAAGGCAAGAACAAACAGCCTGAAGCCATTGCGAAGTTGAAATCGCGCAAAGGTGACGCCCAGCCTATCACCACCGTTGAACGCGAGCAGCGGATGGAGGGTGCACGGCAATTGATGGCCGAGAACAAAATTGACGCCATCATGGTTACCGGAGGGACTTCATTGCTCTATTTCACCAACATTCATTGGTGGATGAGCGAACGGCTGTTTGCGGTGATTCTGCCGGTAAAAGGGAATCCATTCTATGTCTGTCCCGCGTTTGAGGAAGATCGCGCGCGCGAGCAGATTGCCGGCGGCCCGGGGGGAAACAACGCAGAAGTTCGCACATGGCAGGAAGATGACAGTCCCTACCAGCGGATTGCCGAAGGGCTGAAGGACAGAAACCTTACCACCGGAAATATGGGTATGGAGGAAACCGTACGCTACGTTTTTAGTGAAGGGCTGAGCAAAGCCGCGCCGGGCCTGCACCTGGTAAGCGCAACGCCTGTGACGGCGGGCTGCCGGATGATCAAGAGCAAGCACGAACTGCAACTAATGAAGCTGGCGAATGAGGTCACGCTTGCGGCCTACGAAGCGGCTTACCGGTCCACCAAAGAAGGCATGACGCAGAATGATTTCGGCGCCATGGTACAGGCAGCGCACGCGCAGCAGGGGTTTGAAGGTGGCGCAAGCATACAGGTGGGCGAGAACTCCGCTTTACCTCATGGTTCGGCAAAGCCTCAAGTGATCCGCGAAGGCACCATTCTGCTGATGGATGGCGGCTGTAAGGTGGAAGGGTATGAATCCGATATCAGCCGTACGGTGGTTCTTGGCAAGCCAACCGACAAGATGAAACAAATTTTCGATATCGTGCACAAAGCGCAATCAGCGGCGCTGGCTGCGGCAAAGCCCGGCGTGGAATGCCAGGCGGTAGATGCCGCAGCGCGGAAAGTGATTGCCGATGCCGGTTATGGTCCTGACTACAAACATTTCACGCATCGTGTTGGACATGGAATCGGTATGGACGGGCATGAGTGGCCTTATCTTGTACGGGGCAACACTCTGCCTCTGGCTCCCAACATGACATTCAGCGACGAACCGGGGATTTACATTCGCGGAGAATTCGGCGTGCGTCTGGAAGACGATATGCACATCACGGAGAACGGGGCGGAATTGTTTACGCCGCAAAGCCCGGATCTGGAAAAACCGTTTGCGAAGGGGTAAGGAGATCGCGTGATCGGGTGATCGGAAAACCTCACCACGGATGAACACGGATTCAACGGATATAAACGCTAATCTTTATCCGTGTGAATCAGTGTGATCCGTGTTATCAGTGGTGAGTTTTTTGTTATTTCAACGCGTTGGTGATGAACCCTGAAATATCTTTCTTTAATTCCCCCAAAGACGAATCCTGGATATACATCATGTGCCCGGCGCCGTAAAAACCAAGGCTGACCTTGGCATGCTGGGTCTGGTCCAGATTCATGTGGTTGATTGTGTATTGCGTGGCGAAGTAAGGAGTCGCCAAATCGAAGTAACCAGAGCCGATAAACAGCTTCATGAACGGATTTTTGTCAAAAGCATCTTTCAGCGAGCGGGCTGTATCAGGGAAGCCGCCGCGCTGTACGCCCCAATCCCATTCGTCGAAACGGAAGCCGCCGCCAAGGATGTAATACTCCAGGTCGGATTTGTAGCCCAATTCGCTACGCACGTACTGATTGAACATAGCGGTGTACGGCGGACGGATGGCGCTCATACTGGGATCGAAGCTGGCGGTGTCATCAACGTCAGAGCTTGAGGTCCCGGTAAAGCGGCTGTCGAGACGGCCAATAGTAAGCCGTTTATCGCGCAAAAGTTCCTTGGTGAAGTGCGACTCTTCAACGCGCAGGTTGCTTTCGTCAATATAGGTCTTGCTCAGGCCGGTGTAGCGCGTCAAATGATCGATGACGTCCTGACGCTCCTGCGGTGTAAGACGATCGCCTTTAGCGAGTGCGTCGGCGTAGGGACCGGCGGCCCACTGCTCGACTTCGGAACGCAGCTTGTCAAAATTCTGTTCATACTCGGGGCCCAGTTTCTTGTGGTACCACGCGGCGCTGGCATAGGTGGGCAGAAAAAGCACGAAGGGAAGATCGTTGCCCGGAGAACCGTCAGTGGTCTGGAAATTCAGGATGCTTGAGATGAGCATGATGCCGTTGAATGCGACGCCATGTTCTACCAGGTAACCGGAAAGTCCGGCGGCACGCGTGGTGCCGTAGCTTTCTCCCACCATGAAGAGCGGAGATGACCAGCGCTCATATCGGCCGAGATAGAGACGAATGAATTCACCCACGGACTCGATATCGCCCTTGAGCCCAAGGAATTTTCTGGTCTGGTCGCGTTTCACGGCTCGGCTGTAGCCGGTGCCTACGGGATCGATGAAAACGAGATCGGTCTGGTCAAGCCAGGTTTGCTCGTTATCCACCAATTGATACGGCGGCGCAGGCATCATGCCATTGGGCTGCATGCGTACGCGCTTGGGGCCAATTGCGCCCAGGTGAAGCCAGACTGAAGCTGAGCCCGGGCCGCCATTGAAAGAGAAAGTGAGCGGCCGGTGTTCATTCTGGCCGTCGAGCGTGTAGGCGATGAAGAAGATATGGGCTTCAACCTCGCCGGTGTCATTGTTCTTCAGCGGCATCATGCCTGTTGTTGCGGTGTAATGCAGCGTTTTTCCGCCTACGTGGATTTCATGGTGTGTGACGATTGGCGGCTGCTCCGGCTGTTCTTTCTTTGCCTCGGCGGCTGGTGTGCTGGACGGCTTGGCTTGTTCAGCAGGGCTGGCTGCCGGCGCAGGTGGGCGATCACCGCGGTTTCTTTGGCCAAAAGCACAAAGCGAAAGGATAATTACGATGATCGAAAAAGACGAGGCGCGACGCAGCAGCATTCTGACACACTCCACCTTAAAAGAATTGGTAAAACGTGATCTTATTAGACGTTCCTAAAGAAAACAGGTGAGTGTAGCTGGCAAGACTGAAAAGGGCAAATCTAAGCGCACAATCAATCAGACAGGTCAGCGTCCATGAAGTATCCCGGGAGGCCGTTGCGGCAGAGGCTGGGAACTTTCATGGCCCTTGAAATACCACAGTAGCAGGATCAAAAAGAAAACCACAACCAGCATGAAAATGCCGAAGTTGTGTCCTGCAGTAGCAGAACGGCGTCCTTGGGGCCGGGGTGTCATTGTAACTTAGACGCACTTTCTGCGACTAAGTGTCGGTGGAAGACGAAACTTAAGGAAACTTTGCCCTTTGAAATGTTCGTGCCTTGAGGCAACATTTGGGCCATGAATGCAGGCTTTTGACTCTCACCTGCGTCCATGACTCTAAAATGGTGCTGATTTAGTGAGTTGGGACAACTAAATCGCGGTCAAGACGTACTTCAAGCTGGGTGCCTTTTTCAAGCTTCATCTCACCGCCTTTAAACAAATAGCTGGTTCCTGTGCCAAGGCCTGCACCGGCTGCTGCTCCAATAGCAGCGCCCTTTTTGCCGCCAATCACCGAGCCTGAAACGGCGCCAACAGTCGCCCCAATAGCCGCATCTGTCACAACTTTTCTCTTGTTCGGGCCTTTGCGGTAAACCTCGCCTTCTTCGCCCGAAGCCTTGATGGAAGGATCTCCCGGAACGCCGGTGACTGTTCCAATCAGAGGAACCCATCCGTTTCGAGTTTCAATTTCATCCAGGGCCAATTGCATCTTGGAGCCGGTAAAACCGTGCTCAAAGCGTCCTACGTGGCCTTTGATGGTCCGGCCTTTAGGGATAATCAGTCCGCTGGGCGTGACCAGATCTTCGCGAAGTTCAGCTTTAAAGTGCTTGCCGTCCTGCATCTTCTTGG
>DATBVH010000116.1:0-10759 GCA_036515395.1 Candidatus Angelobacter sp. | reverse complement strand
TGCCTTCCTGTAACAGGAAACCCTTGACAGGAGCGGTGCAGGAAAACACAAACTGGCTGTTGCCGGTGGCTTGCAGGATTCGCTGTTGCACCATTCCCAGCTCAATTTCCAGGATCTGCTCAAGATGTTCCGGCTTCAGGGTCTTGAACACCACCACTTTGTCGATCCTGTTCATGAACTCCGGCGAGAACTTGCGGCGTGCCGCATCCTGCGCCGTGCGGGTGATTTTATCGTCCAACGCGGCATCCATGTGGTTGGCGCGCTTGGTATTGCCAAAGCCGAGGCCGCCGGTCATGAGTTCATCCATCTCATGAGCGCCCAGGTTTGATGTCATTACAATCAGGCACTGGGAAAGATCAACGCGGCGATTGTCGCCCAAGGTAAGCGTGGCTTTATCCAGAATGCCGAGCAGGAGCTGCCACAGTGCGTCACTGGCTTTTTCGATTTCGTCGAAGAGCAGCAGCGTGAGCTTGAGCTTTTCAGTGTGCCATTGGTTGAGCGCCTCCTGCGTAAGCAGGGGATGTGTCTCGCGATGGCCCAGGTATCCGGGTGGTGAACCGATCAACTTGGCAATTTCATGGCTGTGCTGAAATTCAGCGCAGTCAATCTTGATGATCGCGCGGGGATCGCCGAAGAGCGATTCCGCAACGGCTTCCACCACGCGCGTCTTGCCTGAGCCGGTAGGCCCAAGAAAGAGAAGGTTTCCCACAGGACGCCCGGGAGCGTTCAATCCCGCAAGAAACATTTGATAAATTTCCACCACTTTTTCGACGGCTGGGTCCTGGCCGACGATTTTCCGCCGCAAAGCAGTTTCAAAGTCCTGCGCATCTGAGCTGCGCCGGGAAGGATCAAGTGCAGTATTAAAGCCGGTCCTCATAAAATTCCCCGCCTCTTTTGCCGAGGACTCCTCCCAATTTCGGAGGTGTAAATGTGAGATGGAGATGTAAGGTGCTGAGTTGTCATTACTAATTCGTCAACAGTCCCATCTACATGCATCAAACATTTAGATGCTGAGTGTGTGACAAAAGGTCAGACACTCACGCCATTTTGATCAGAGTACCCGGACACATGGTAAGATGCCTGCAACGACCCCGGGAAAGAGCCTTAAATGTTACCCAAGAAGTTTCGTTTCATCTCCTCTGCGGCCCTGGTTGTACTTGGGCTGATTATTGCGGCTGTCAGCTTCACGCGACACGGCCAGATCAAAGCTTCCGCTTCTGAGAAACCGGTTGTCGCCGCGCAGAACCCGGCGCCCGCCGCTGCTGCACAGCCACAGGAACTGCCTCCGGGAACAATTGCCGTGACGGCAAAAGCCGTGACGACAGCCCAGTTCCTGGCGCGCGAGCATCTGACAGAGTCTCAATACATGACAGTGGCGGAATACGTGGATGCCATTGCCAAGGCGAACGGCGGCAAGACCACATTTAAGAAGGGCGACAACATTCTGGTTCCCGGCATTGAGCCGCAGCCTATTGTGGAGAAAACACGGCCCTTCCCCAAAGAGACGGAAGTCCGCGCCATTTACATGACGGGCGGGACGGCCGGCAGCGCCCATGGAATCGATTTGGTCCGACGCTGGAAGCAGGCGGGCGGAAACGCCGTGGTGTTTGATATTAAAGACAGCGATGGCAGCATCAACATCCCTTTTGATCATCCGCTGGCGAAAAAGGTCAAGAATCACCCGATCACTAACCTGCCGAAGTATGTTCGCTTCCTACACTCGCTGGATATGCACGTAATCGCGCGGCAAGCGCTCTTCCGGGATGACAATATCGCCCAGAACCATAGCCAACTGGCGGTCCAGTCCAGAAGCCTGCACCAGCCGTGGCGGGAAAATGGCAAGCTGGTCTGGTCAGACAGCTCCAATAAAGAAGTCCAGGATTACAACATCGCGCTGGCCAAATATGTGGCCACATCAGGCGTGGATGAAATCCAGTTTGACTATGTTCGATTCCCTGCCGAGGGAAATCAGGCAGATGCAGAGTTTGCCTTCCAAAAAGACCCCAAGCTGCACCGTGATGACGTGATCGCCAATTTTCTGGATCGCGCTTATACCCAGTTGCACCCCATGGGCGTGTTGGTTTCGCTCGATGTTTTTGGCATTATGGCATGGCAGCGGCAGGTGGACCTGAGCCATACCGGCCAGGACATCACGAAAATGGCCAAACACTGTGACGTGATTTCACCCATGATCTATCCCTCGCACTTCTTTGGGATGGATGGATACGCGGCCCCGGGCGACGCTCCTGAACATTTCATCAGCGTTTCTATGGACCGCTTTGAAAAAGTAACGGCCGGCACCGGCGTGGTGTTGCGGCCATGGCTTCAGGCCTTCCGCTGGCGAACCAAGACTTACTCGCCGGAATACATCCTGAAGCAGGTTAGTTCTTCTCACGCGCATCACGGAGACGGATTCCTGTTTTGGAACGCGGCCAATGATTATTCCAAGCCTTTCGCCGCGATGCCTACAATGATGGCAAACCCGAAAACATATCTGTACACGCCGCCAACGGCAGTGGCACAGAGCACTCCGGCTCCTGCTGCCGAGGAAAAGACAGGCCAAACTGAGGCCGCGACGCAACCGAAACAGTAGAATCGCTTCCCCGGCAAACATTTGTAATCGATACGCTCAAGAATTCAGCCGTATCTAATGTTAGCCGGGGAAATTTCCGTCAGATATAATGTGCTGTTCGCCCGAATTTTCATCTAATTAGTGGTAGAGTGCGTTTTGGACCGTGCTGGAGTCGGCGGCGAAGTCCGAATAGCGTTCATTCAGGCAACAGGAATCCATCTGAAGGAGCCCTCTCATGGCGATTCAAGCGACGGAAAAGATCTGGCATAACGGGAAACTAATTCCCTGGAAGGATGCCCAGATTCACGTGATGGCCCACGTGGTCAACTACGGTTCGTCCGTTTTTGAAGGTATCCGTTGCTATGCACCTCAGGGCAAGCCAGCTATCTTCCGGCTTCGCGACCACATGCAGAGGCTCATCGACTCCGCAAAAATCTACCGCATCGATATCGATTACAACCTCGACCAGCTGTGCGCCGCCTCTCTTGAACTGATATCGGCGAATGGTGTTTGGCCATGCTATCTGCGTCCCATCGTGATGAGGGGCTACGGTGAAGCCGGGGTCAATCCCTTCAACTCACCCACTGAGGTCTATATGACCAATTATCCGTGGGGAAAATATCTGGGGCATGGCGATGTCAGCGAGGGCGTAGACGCCTGTGTCTCTTCCTGGTCGCGCATTGCGCCGAACACGATGCCGGCCATGTCCAAGGCCGGCGCGAATTACATGAATTCGCAGCTCATCAAAATGGAAGCCATCGTGAATGGCTATGTGGAAGGCATTGCCCTGGACGTGAATGGCTACGTAAGCGAGGCATCAGGGGCAAATATTTTCATCGTCCGCAAAGGCAAGCTTCTGACGCCGCCGCTGGGCAACTCCGTGCTGCCCGGCATTACGCGTGAAAGCATTATTGCCCTGGGCGAGGATATTGGCCTGCCCGTGGTTGAGCAGATGATTCCCCGCGAAATGCTTTACCTGGCCGACGAAGTCTTCTTCTGCGGCACCGCCTCGGAAATCACTCCGATTCGCTCCATTGACAAAATCAACATCAGCAATGGGACCACCGGGCCAGTGACGCTCGCGTTACAGCGCGAATTCTTTGGCATTGTGAATGGAACAGCTCCCGATCGCCACGACTGGTTTACGCCGGTGCCAGTGCGTGATCGATCGAAGCAGCCGGTGGGCGTGTAGCCGGCAATTAGCAACTGGCAATTAGCAATTGGCCAAACCCGCTAAACTGTTTCGACATTAACATTACAAAAAATCAGCCGGGAATCTACGCGAACGAACGCGAATCTTTGCATCATTCATGTTCATTTTCGCCTCGGCTGATTCTTTTATCCCGACCCGCTATCAGTGCAAGTCGTTGATAGATTGGTTTGGCTAAATGCTAAATGCCAAATGCTAATTGCCAGTTGCTTGATTTACCGGGTTCAAGCGCTCTGCGCCACTATTCCCAACTCGCGTGGAAGCCACATCTTCAATTGTTCCTGAAGCTTTCTCATTTCCGGGCCTGCTGCTCCATCAAACGCAACTCCGGCCCGTCCACTGCTGTGTGACCAGACCACGTGACCGCTGGCGTGCAGGGAGGATGGCGTTTCAGGGAGCATCAGGTTCATCCTGATGGAAGCCCCGTGGGGCAGGGGCTCCGCGGCATTCAGGCAAAGGCCGGTCTGGCTTACATTGAGGACGTTCACCTGCTGCAGCGTGCGCTGCCAGCCACGATGCGCGAGCGTTCCCGAAACTAATTTCACAGGCATGGTGTGGCGGTAAGCGGCGATTCTCCGTTGCGCCATGTTGGTATAAGAAGCCTTAAGGCTCCGCACCAGCATATCAACGCTGACCGGTTTGGGAATCCGGATCTGTATGCGCTTGTGACTGGAGTTGTCGAGCCGGGCCGTGGGCATCAGGCCGATGGATAGGCCACGCCAGCGCGACGAAGCCTGAAGTACGCTGAGATCGGCAGCACAAGGCACTTCAAAATCGCAGATGGCAAGATCGAGCCTGGTGTTACGCAATATTCTTTCCGCATCCAACACGCTGGAAGCCGCAAAAACACTGATGCCAAAGCTTTCCATGACTCTTCTGGCCATGTTGAGCGACGCCTCGTCCGGAAGCAGCAGCAACGCAGAAAAGACGTTCCACGGCGAAAAATGCCGATTGCGATTGGACACAATATCACGTGCTAAGTTGCCTGAAGTCATGAGAGATCCCGGAGCTTGAACTTCAAAGTTGAATGTTCAATGGTGAAGCAGCGTTGGTTGGGGCGCCGTGAGCGGAGTCACATATCCGCTGGCCGGTTCCGTTGCGATTAGCGTCTCATGGAAGGTATGGCCGGTTCCACCGATTTTTCACTTAAGGTGCATCAAAATTTGCATTAGGAGCAGTTGCGCGTTGTCAATGCGCGGAGCGATGCTTGAACGTGAGTCGGTAAAAGTGCAGCTTTTTGCTTACTGAAACGTGTTACACGCTGCGATGGTCCCCTGGTCCATGCCGCGGCTAAACCATTGTGTGCGCTGGGCCGAGCTGCCATGGGTGAATGATTCCGGACTCACTCTGCCTGTGGACATCTTTTGCAAGCGGTCATCCCCAACGGCAGCGGCAGCGTTCATGGCGCTTTCCGCATCACCCTTTTCCAGAAGCTTGCGCTGATCCGTGGAGTGGGCCCACACTCCGGCCAGACAGTCCGCCTGCAGTTCCATTTTGACTGACAATGCGTTGCGTTCATTGGGTTCACTGCGCATTAGAGCGCTCACCTTCTGCTCAACGCCGATCAGTTTCTGCACATGGTGCCCCAATTCATGGGCCAGCACGTAAGCCTGGGCAAATTCTCCGGGCGCGCCAAAGCGCTGCTTCAGCTCGTCATAAAAGCCAAGATCGATGTACACCTTTTCGTCCGCCGGACAGTAGAACGGGCCGGTGGCAGAGCGGGCCGATCCACAGCCGGAAGCCGTGGCGTCGCGGAACAGCACCAGCTTGGCATGGCGATAAGGAATCCCCTGTTGCTGAAGAATTCCGGCCCACGTTTGCTGTGCGTCATCCAGCACAAACGATACAAACTTTACCGTTGGCTCTTCCTGGGCATCACGTGCACGGTCAGGCTCGTGAATGGCTGAGTTTGCGCCACCGCCACCGCTCAGCAACGTGAAAAAATTCCGCTTAAAGACAAAGCTAAGAATCAGCAGGATAAGCATGCCGCCGATGCCGATATGCATCCCGCCAAAACCGAATCCGCCGCCCCCACCGCCATCGTCCCGGCGATCTTCAATGTCCCCGCTGGTGCCGCCTGGTGTCCAACGCATGTTGTTAGCCTCTCGCTATCGGATGCCGTGCCCTGATTCTAATTTGCCCCAAATCCATGGGTTAGAGGAATTAGCCTGTAGCGGGTGTAGAGCAGTCCGCATGCCGATTAATATCTCAAACGTGGGTGAGCCAGCGCTCACTCGCCGCCCTTGGGTTCGTCATTACGCTTACGTTTTGAGAAACGCTTATGTTTTGAGGAAGGCCAGCTGAAGCGATAACTCATGACCCACATTGCACCGTATATAACCCAGAGAAACATCAAGCCGAACTTCCGGAGGAAGTCCACAGCGTCGGGATCTGGTTTTAAATGCATGTGCTCCTGCAGATTTCCTTTATCAATTCAGTTGTCATTTTGACACACAGCTGGCGGCTCGGCCTGCGGAAAATAAGCCCGGTTGCACGGTGGACCGGGAACGTTCAACATTCCGTCTGGAAGCGAAATGAGAGACCGATTACGTCAGATGAAACAGCCACAGCGTATAACTCCCAATCTCATGCCAGGCTGATTCCTGCCGCTTCCAGAAGCTCTGCGGCTTGGAATTAGGTCGCGGTGCCCCGTAAGCGGTTACGCCTTCCCGCGCCAGCATCTGCTTTATGCGGAAAATGTGGTAGCCATCACTCACGGCCAGGCACGAATGCATGCTGTTGACATACATAATGGTGCTGACCCGGCGCGCGGATTCGGCGGTATCGTCACTCTGGGTTTCTGCAATGAGCTGGCTATCAGGAATGCCTAGGGTTTTCAGGTATTCGCGACCAACTACGCCTTCACTAAAGCGTGGATCGCCGCCCGAGCCGCCTGTGGTGATCACCATTGGGGCCAGCCCGCGATGGAAAAGCTGTGCGGCTCGGTCCAGACGCGCTTTGTATACCGGAGAAGGACGACCGTCATATTCAGCTGCACCAAAAACTACGATGGCGTCAGCCGCCCGCGATTCGTCGTGACCCGACTGGTTCACAATGCGCCAATAGATCGCCGCCGCGTAGCAGACAGGCGTTAGCACCAGAAACCACAACAGCCATTTCTTCCAACGCTTGGTTGCCATGCGGATTAGCCTCAGCCAAACCGGAGGAACTCAGCCAGATCACTTTCAGGAATTGCGCCCTGCCGCAGGACACTAATATGCCCGGGATCGCTCATATTGATAATCGTAGAAGCCACCTCACGCGGGCTTGGGCCGCCATCCACGATCAGGCTGATGCTCTTGCCCAGTTGCTGCCGCACTCCTTCCGCAGTGGTACACTCGCTGGCCCCGCTGATGTTGGCCGAGGTGGCGGTGATGGGCACGCCGGCCGCGCGGATCACTTCCACTGCAATGCGTGAAGCCGGCACGCGCAGCGCGACGTTGCCGGTATTGGCCGTGACCTTTAACGGCAGCCGCGATGACGCTTTCACAATGATCGTCAGCGGTCCAGGCCAGTATTTGCGGGTGATTTCATAGAACACGTCGGGCAGCGGGCGCGCCAGATATTCCGCCTGCTCCACGCTTTCAATCAGCAATGAAAGCGGCTTGTGGCGGCTGCGCGTCTTTACGTCATAGATCAGGTCCACGGCGCGCAGGTTAAATGGATCAGCGGCGAGACCATAAAAAGTATCCGTGGGCATGCCGACCACTTGCCCTTGCTTGATGCGGGCGGCCACGTAAGAAACCAGACGCGAGTCCGGCGTATCAGGATTGATTTTTAGAATTTCCGCAGGCAATACCAAATCCCCCAACTAAGAATGCTCGATCAAAATGCATGGCGACTGGCGAATTGCGTTCACTAAAACTGCCCAGCGCTCTGACAAACGACTAAGAATAAACCAGCTTGCACAGAAAACCTAGACCCGGTAGTGGGCCAGTCTAAAAACTGACCCACTACCGTGTGTCAGCGTCTAGCGATTCGTTCGCTAATCGCGTGCCTTTAGGCAGACGTTCGCCTAGCGATGAACCACATCAGGTGTGGCTGACCTAAGGAACTGCACCACTACCACTTCATTTGATATCGGTGCAATGAATGCGGCTAAAATACAAAGCTAAGAGCCCAACGACCAGTAGCTAAAGGCTGTCCCATCACATGAATGTTCCCAAAGAAATCGAGAGCCGTCTACGCCGCGTTTCCAGCCGCCAAAACGCGCTGGTAAAGGACCTGCGCAAAGCTCTCAGCCAGGGTGAGCCGACCGCCGAAGGCTTCCTCGCAATAGAAGGCGTGCGGATCATCGAAGAAGCCATCCGCAGCGGCTTGCGCTTTCAGGCCATATTTTTTAGCGACGCCGGAAGCACGCATGCCACTCGTCTGCTGCCGCAGATCGGTAGCCAGGTTGAAGTTCTGCTGCTGCCCGACGAAGTCTTTGCCAGCGCGGTCAGCACCGAATCGCCCCAGGGAGTGGCTGCTCTGGTCAAACTGCGGCCGCAAAAATTTGAAGACCTGCTGGAGTCAGCGACCGATTCCCTGCTCGTCGGCGTGGCGGGAATTCAGGATCCGGGAAATCTTGGCACGATCATTCGTTCCGCCGAGGCCTTTGGCGTGCGCGCCGTCCTGCTGGGCGAAAAAACAGTCAGCCCTTTTAATCCCAAGACCGTGCGCGGCTCCGCCGGATCGTTATTTCGCCAACCACTTCTTCGCGTAAGACTCATTGAAAGCATGGTGTCCCTGAAGCAGCAGGGCATGCGTGTGCTGGCAACGTCTTCACACAAAGGCAAACCGCTGCATGAAGCCGACTTTACCGGCGCGGCCATGATCGTGGTCGGGAACGAAGGCGCAGGCGTTCCGCCTGAAATTTTGTCATTGGCCGACGAACTCGTAACAATTCCGCATTCCCCGCGCGTGGAGTCACTCAATGCAGGAATTGCGGCATCTATCCTGTTGTATGAAGCGGCACGGCAGCGGAGCAAAAAGTTCACCACGGATGAACACGCATAACATGGATTTATGGATTCAAAAGAGCTACAGTGTTGGCCTAATCTATTCTGGCTTTGTTTGATCCGCGTATTATCCGCGTTAATCCGCGGTCAAATTTTTATTCTTGTTTTTGATCAGCGAAAATCAGTGTTATCCGTGTCATCAGTGGTAAGGTTTTGTTGTGAGTTTGTTTCAATCACTCCCCGACCAGCAAGGCAAAGGCGCGCGCCCTCTTGCCGACCGTATGCGTCCACGCACGCTGGACGAATTTGTCGGTCAGGAGCACATCATTGGTTCGGGCAAGCCGCTGCGGCTGCAGATTGAGCGCGATGATCCCGGCTCCATTATCTTCTGGGGACCGCCCGGAACGGGCAAAACCACGCTGGCGCAGATCATCGCGCATGTGACCAAGGCGGAGTTCATAGAATTTTCCGCCGTGCTTTCCGGGATCAAAGAGATCAAACAGGTGATGGCCGACGCCGAAAAAGCTCGCGCTTATGGCACGCGCACCATCCTGTTCATCGACGAAATTCACCGCTTCAACCGCGCCCAGCAGGACGCATTTCTGCCGCACGTTGAGCGCGGCAATATCCGCCTGATCGGCGCGACGACGGAGAATCCGTCATTCGAGATCAACGGCGCTTTGCTCTCACGCTGCCGCGTTTACATCCTGAATCAACTCACTGAAGAGCAGATCGTCGTGCTGCTGCGCCGCGCATTGAAAGATCAGGAACGCGGCCTGGGCAAAATGAACCTGCGCGTTGCCGACGAAGTCCTGCAACAGATTGCCGCTTACACCAGCGGCGACGCTCGCTCCGCTTACAACGTGCTTGAAGTTGCCGCCGCCACCGCCGGAGAAGGCGGCGAGATCACCGAGCAAATTATCAAAGACACGCTGCAGAAACGCGTTCTGCTCTATGACAAGTCCGGCGAAGAGCATTACAACCTGATTTCCGCGCTGCACAAATCTGTCCGCAACAGTGACGCCGACGCTTCACTCTATTGGCTGGTCCGCATGCTTGAATCCGGCGAGGATCCTCTTTACATTGCCCGCCGCGTGGTGCGCATGGCTTCTGAGGATATCGGCCTGGCCGCCCCCGAAGCGTTGAATCTTTGCCTCTCGGCCAAGGACGCGATCGATTTCCTTGGCATGCCGGAGGGCGGTCTGGCTCTGGCGCAGGCTGTTGTCTATCTGGCGCTGGCGCCTAAATCGAATGCGCTTTATACCGCTTACGGCACCGTGCAAGAAGATGTGGAGAAGACTGCCGCCGAACCCGTTCCGCTGCACATCCGCAATGCGGTAACGAAGTTGATGAAGCAGGTCGGCTACGGCAAAGGCTACCAGTACGCCCACGATCTCGATGAAAAAGTTGCTGACATGGAATGCATGCCTGATAATCTTCGCGGCCGGGAATACTACCGTCCGACCCAGGAAGGCCGCGAGAAGGCGCTGGCGCAGCGCATGGAGGAAATTAAACAGAGAAAAGAAGATTTGCGCCAGGCGGACGAAAGCAGAACAGACAAAAAACTAAAACCCGTGAAACGTAGAGGGAAAGAGGAAGAGGAGGATTCGAAATAACGCCTCAGTCCAGCCAGATCATTACCCGCAAGCAATAAGGCTTAAGGTCTTTAGGCCATAATCCAATCCCAATTGTGCGAACGGCGGAAAATTTAAACCGTGTAATCCATCTTTACAAGGGAACTAGGCGAGGTTATAGTAACGCGCCATGGCCGATACAATTTTCTGCAGTCGATGTGGAACATCTCTGAATGCTCAAGCGCAGTTCTGTTCAAGTTGCGGCAACGTCATAGCAGCTCCCGCGCCCTCTCAGCCGGCTGCGATGGCAGCGGCAGCTTCAGTGACAGCTCCTCCGCCTTTCCCAACGGCAATGTCCCCAGCTCCTCCGGCAATGCAGCCGCAGTATGGCGCGGTGCCTCAGCCCTATGTTCAACCTGGTTATGTTCAGCCCGGATACGTTGGGACAGCCGCACTGCCCTAT
>DATBVH010000115.1:0-3741 GCA_036515395.1 Candidatus Angelobacter sp. | reverse complement strand
CGCTGCTTGTAAAAGCCAAAAACCGCGTCCTGATCGAATTTCTTGACCGTTTCCTTCGTGCCCAGGATCGGTTTTCCCAGCGGCTGGTCCTTCCAGAAATTCTGGGTAAAGATCTCATGCACCAGATAATCCGGATTGTCTTCATCCATTTTGATCTCTTCCAGAATCACGCCTTTTTCACGCGTAATGTCCTTGGGATCGAAAGTTGGATTGAGAACTAAGTCGCTGAGGATATCGACGGCTACAGGAAGATGCTCATCCAGAACTTTAATATTGAAACAGATGGTTTCCTTGCCGGTGAAGGCGTCCATGTTGCCGCCGATGGAATCCACCTGGCGGGCGATGTCACGCGCCGTGCGTGTCTTGGTCCCTTTAAAGACCATGTGCTCGGTGAAATGCGAAATGCCATTCAGCTCGGCCGATTCATCACGCGAGCCAGTCTTCATCCAGATTCCAATGGCAATGGAACGGATGTGGGCCATCTCTTCACTCAGCACGATCAAACCATTAGGAAGAACTTCGCGTTGAATGTTTCGGGGCTCGGTCAAAGGGGCTCGGGTTAGGACTGCGGTTTCCATCACAGGTTCACATTTGATTCTTACATACTGGAAATGGTCGCAAGGGAAATTATATGTACATAAAAATCAATAATTTAGATGGGCCTTAAGCGAATTTGTCGCTTTTTGGCCTTTGGCGTGTAGAATTTAAAGTGTAGCCGATTTCCACATGCCTGAATCGCTCCAAGACGGCCTTCTGGGCCTTGATTATCAAGAGCTTAGCAGCATTGCACAAAAATTTGGGCAGCCTGAATTTCGGGCGCGCCAGCTTTTTGACGCCCTTTATCCCCAGCGGCTCGCGGCGCTCGACTCCGTCTCCACGTTGCCCAAGCCTTTTCGCGCGGCATTGAAACAAGAAGGTCTCGACATTCGTCACCCTCGCGTTGAGAAAAGTTTTCAATCTACTGACGGCACCATCCGCTACCTGATCTCCATGGCCGATGGAGAAACCGTTGAGACCGTCTGGATGCCTGAAGGCGATGACGGCGAAACCGGCGACGGCACTGAAGCCGGCGACTCTGAGTGGCATCGCGCAACGATCTGCGTTTCCAGCCAGGTAGGTTGCGCTGTGAACTGCCAGTTCTGCCTCACCGCGTTACTGGGCGTAAAACGCAACCTGAGCGCCGGAGAAATCGTGGGCCAGGTCATCGCTGTGCTGAATGATCGCCAGGTGGATATGGAGCGCCAGCGCGTCAACATAGTTTTTATGGGCATGGGTGAACCCTTTCTCAACTATCCCAACTTCATCAAGGCCGTGCGGCTGCTGGTGGAAGGCGTCGGCTTTCCGGAATCGCGCATGACGGTCTCGACTTCAGGAATTATTCCGCGCATTCACGACTTTGGCGCTGAGCCGGTGCGTCCCAAGCTGGCCATCTCGCTCAACGCGTCCAATGATCAGGTCCGCAGCAGCATTATGCCGATCAACAAAAAGTGGAACCTGGAAATGTTGATGCAGGCCGCGCGTGACTTCCCTCTCCGCAACCGCGAGCGCATCACGTTTGAATATGTCCTGCTCGCCGACGTGAATGACAGCCCTGCTCACGCCCGAGAAGTGATTGAACTGCTGCGCGGCATCCGCTGCAAGGTAAATCTCATTGCGCTTAATCCCGGGCCGGGCATCCAGTTCGGCACACCTGCGGAGCAGAGCGTCCAGACCTTCAAAGAGCTGCTGACCAAAGCCGGTATTCCGGCGTTTGTAAGGCGGCCGCGTGGAAGAGATATTTACGCGGCGTGCGGACAGTTGAAGCGAACGGTGGCGTAAGAAGCACTCAGCAAAACCCCAAACCTCACCGCTGATCACACTGATAGTACTGATTTACACAGATCAAAAAGTTCAATAGGGCTATTTTTAAGTTTGTAAATCCATGTCATCCGTGTTCATCCGTGGTGAGATTTGCAGTTGTAGGGATGCGGGGGTAGTGGCTGAATGCTGAGTGCTGATTGCTGAATGCTGCCTACCTTTGATCCGTGTAAATCCGTGTTATCAGCGTTATCAGCGGTAAGGTTTTTGCGCGTAAAAGTAGTAATCCGCGGAATAGCTGCTCTTAAACTCCACTTCCCCGCTCTGCGATGTGCATTCTTGCGCAGCCGGCGCAAGTCTTTCTGGTGCTAGACCACCTACGGTGTTCACCCGCTGGATAGATGTCACGCCACTCAGCTTGCCGTTTCCAGAATGCCCGGTCACCGTCAGCAGAAGCCATGGGATCGCCGTAGCATCTGGAGCGTCAACCTTGGCGGCCATCTTGCCGGTAATCTGGCTACCATCGTTGAGTTGCCATGTAGGCCCGCCAAAATGCTTGCCGATGGATTTGCCCTGCTCGTCGAATAGCTCGGCTTCAGGCGCTTTCAGCGTCCATGCCGGCTTGCCGTTAGCGTCAGGCCGGCAGACATAGATCTGAAAGCCGGTTGCTCGCGCCATCAGAATGAGCTCTTCACCCGCAGGCGCCTGGAAAGAATCGGGAACCGTTGGTTTTTGCACGGAAGGATTCTAGCAGGCGCCGCTTGCCTATTTCTTTTTGAT
Source organism: Candidatus Angelobacter sp. (assembly GCA_036515395.1). Classification (GTDB taxonomy): domain Bacteria; phylum Acidobacteriota; class Terriglobia; order Terriglobales; family Acidobacteriaceae; genus Angelobacter. The sequence continues at coordinate 1,164 of DATBVH010000115.1, read as the reverse complement.
GTTACGGGCCGTTCGGATTGTCACAGGAAAGATCAGCTATGGTTCTCGAATCGTCTGAATAGCCATAAATATATAGCCGCCGCACAGACGCGATCTGGGAAGTATCTTCAGGAACCGGGTACAGGACCCAAGCTCCTTTACCGTCAAGAGACACGATGTTGTTAGCGATCTGCGTAACAGTCGCATTGCTAAGATCCAGAGGCCCCACCTGTTCAGAATCCGGCGATTGCAAAATATCGCCTGCATAACCTTCCGTGGGGCGGAGCTTGCCGTGTATATACCCGCTCAAGATGATTCCGAGCCCCTGAATCGTTGATTTCATGCCGGTAAAGCGCTCAAATTTAAGATTCAATACATAACTGGAGCTTTCCGGCAAATTACGCGGTCTAACCATAAGGACCCCTTCGTCCATCGACCAGACATATTCTGATGCCACCAGCAGCCTATCCATAACAGTGCCGATTGATACGGATTTCAAAGAGACATTCCTGGGCGAATTGCAAAGACTAATTTGTGAATTGAGGATGATGCCAACCGGGATGTGGTTCTCTGTTCCAAATCTCAGTATGCCCTGCAACGAGTTGACATTTTGCATGCTGACATTGAACAAATCACTTGAGCGTGAGCCTGCCTGGATTGACACCATCATTATCAAAACAATGAGTACCCCAGCGAACCGCAGAGGACGATCTAACGCAAATTTGAAACTCCCTGGAGAAGTGTTATTGCCCATTGATAGTGATTCCTGTGCACTTGTAAGAGAAGGTATTGGTGTTTAGTAGAAAGAGCCCGACACCAGGAAATTGGTCTGTAATTGTCTGGAATGCAACGGTCTGCCCCGTGCTTGCAGGGCAAACCGCTGAACAAACGAATAGGGTATCTTGAAATGCACCAACGGAGTTGGTTACGGCGGTGCCCGTGCTGACACCTGTAATGTTCAGATTATTGGGAGTCGAGATTGTAACCGCCTCATTGAGCACTTGCCCTGCCACGAGCATATCGTTTCCATCTTGATCGATGACGATCTTATTCACTACTCGTTGCCACCCAGCAAAACCTGGCTGACAGGGACTTTGGCCGGATGTTAACGATCCATTTGAAACAGTTGAGGTTATTCTAGTGTCAACGGGAACAGGAGGCGGCGGCGGTATAAAGCAAGGTGGA
>DATBVH010000114.1:0-6174 GCA_036515395.1 Candidatus Angelobacter sp. | reverse complement strand
GCAATCAGCCCCATATTTGCTACCATCTTTGTATGCCGGTTGATACTGAAATTCAGGCTACCCATCTTCCTCCATTGAAAGCTCCACGCGGAACGGAACTCACGTGCAAAGGCTGGCCGCAGGAAGCCGCCATGCGCATGCTGATGAACAACCTTGACGATGAAGTAGGCGAGCGTCCGCGCGATCTGGTGGTCTATGGCGGAACGGGCAAAGCAGCGCGCAACCAGCAATGCCTGGAAGCAATCATTGCGTCATTGAAATCGCTGGCCGGCGATGAGACGCTGCTGGTGCAGTCCGGCAAGCCGGTAGGAATTTTCAAAACTCACGACTACGCTCCGCGTGTGCTGCTCGCCAATTCCAACCTTGTGGGCCATTGGTCCAACTGGGAGAAGTTCAACGAACTGGAACGCGCCGGACTGATGATGTATGGGCAGATGACGGCGGGATCATGGATTTACATCGGCTCACAGGGAATTATTCAGGGGACGTTTGAGACGTTTGCCGCAGCGGCGGAGCAGCATTTTGGCGGCGAGCTGGCAGGCAAGCTGATCGTGAGCGGCGGCATGGGCGGCATGGGCGGCGCCCAGCCACTCGCGGCAACAATGACCGGCGCGTGCTTTCTGGGTATCGACGTTGACGCGGAGCGCATCAAGAAACGCCTGAAGACCGGATATTGCGACTTCATGGTCAACAATCTGGATGAAGCATTGAGAATCCTCAAGAATGCGGTGCGCAAGAAAGAAGCCATTTCCGTTGGGCTGGTAGCGAACTGCGCGGACGTGATTCCTGAACTGGCTGAACGGGGCGTGTTGCCAGACATTCTTACCGACCAGACGTCGGCCCACGATCCTCTCAATGGCTATGTGCCGAACGGTATGTCTCTGGAGCAGGCATTGGAATTGCGCAAGAGCGATCCCAAGGCATATCTGGAAAAATCGATGGATGCGATGGCGCGTCACGTGGAAGGAATGCTGCGCCTGCAGAAGATGGGCAGCGTGACGTTCGATTATGGCAACAATATCCGCACATTTGCTTTCCAGCAGGGCGTGAAGAACGCTTACGATTTTCCTGGCTTTGTGCCCGCATATATCCGCCCGTTATTTTGCGAAGGCCGCGGGCCATTCCGATGGGTGGCGCTTTCAGGCGATCCGGCGGACATCGCGGTGACCGACGATCTGGTCCTGGAGCTGTTCCCGCAGAACCGCATCCTCAATCGCTGGATCAACCTGGCGCGCAAACGCATTAAGTTCCAGGGTCTGCCGGCGCGCATCTGCTGGCTGGGATATGGCGAGCGCGCAGAGTTCGGATTGGCCATGAATGACCTGGTAAAGAAAGGCAAGATCAAGGCGCCAATCGTGATTGGGCGCGATCATCTGGATTGCGGATCGGTAGCGTCACCGTATCGCGAGACTGAGAGCATGAAGGATGGCAGTGATGCCGTGGCTGACTGGCCGCTGCTCAATGCACTACTCAATACCGCCAGCGGCGCAAGTTGGGTTTCGATTCATAACGGCGGCGGCGTAGGCATCGGCTATTCTCTTCACGCCGGACAGGTCACAGTCGCCGACGGAACAGAGATGATGGCGAAACGCATTGAGCGCGTGCTGACAAACGATCCTGGAATCGGCGTGGCGAGGCATGTGGATGCCGGGTACGAAGAGGCAGAGCGGTTCGCGGACAAGAGTGGCGTGAAGGTGCCGATGCGGTCGTTACATCCCGAGCGGTAGCGAGGGAGCCCTACCACAAAGGTCACGAAGGTCGGTCCCGCCAGCATTATTCATTTTGATCCAAGCGGTGTAACCTAAACTTTGCTCAAAAGAGACAAGTCTCCATACCTTCTGCTGGCGAACATCGGCCAGTTGCTTACGTTGCGCGGTGAAGCTGCGCCGCGGCGCGGACGCGATCTGCAGGAAATCGGCTTAATAGAAGATGCTGCGGTGCTCTGCGGCGGAGGCAAGATCTTGGCTGCAGGGCCGCAGCGCGAGCTGTTGCGCGATCCGTGGCTCAGAACGAACAGAAAAAAAGTAAAGGAGCTCGATTGTCAGGGAAGGGTCGTGATTCCAGGGCTGATCGATTGTCACACGCATCCGGTGTTTGCCGAGCCGCGTCTGGTGGATTTCGAAAAGAGGATCGGCGGGGCTGGTTATGAAGAGATTGCAGCGGCGGGCGGCGGGATTCGGTCGAGCGTTGCAGCGGTGCGAAAGGCAAGCCGAGGGAAGCTGACCAAAAAAGTTCTGACGGCGCTGAATGCCATGCTGGAGCAGGGAACCAGCGTGGTGGAAGCCAAGTCCGGCTACGGGTTGACTCTGGAAGATGAAGTCAAATCATTGGAGGCGATACGCGACGCGGCGCGGCAATGGCCGGGTGAGGTCGTCTCAACGCTGCTGGCGGCGCATGTGGTGCCGCAGGAATACGCAGGCAAAGCCGATGAATATGTGAAGAAAGTATGCGGGGAGATTATTCCCCTTGTCGCCAAAAAGAAGCTGGCGAAATATGTAGACGTGTTTTGTGATCGAGGGGCATTTACGCAGGAACAGTCGGAGAAGGTTCTGGAAGCAGCGCGAAAGCACGGTCTCGGGACGCGCGCACATGTATGCCAGTTTACCTCGGCGAAGCTTGGCCCGCTTCTGCAGTATCAGCCCGCGTCGTTCGATCACATGGATTGCGTGCAGCCGGAAGATATTTCACTGCTGGCGCAGGGGGAGACCGTGGCGGTCCTGCTGCCCGGAGCAAATTATTTCCTGGGCCACAAGGAATTTCCCGATGCGCGGCGACTGATCGATGCTGGCGTGCCGGTGGCATTAGCAACGGACTACAATCCCGGCACCTCACCCACGCCAAGCCTGCCATTTGTGATTTCACTGGCATGCACACATATGAAGATGACGCCGGCCGAGGCGATCTCCGCATCGACGATCAATGCCGCGTGCGCGCTACGGCTGCAAGACAGAAAAGGCAGTCTGGAAGCAGGTAAAGATGCGGACATAGCAGTTTTCGACGTGAAGGACTACAGGGAAATAGCTTATTGGTTTGCCTGGGATCGCTGTGTTGAAATGGTGGTGGCGGGAAAAGTTGTGCGGCAGGATACGCGATGATGACTCAGGGGTTTCGATGAACGGAAGAGCGGATAGATATTCGTGAGAACTCCCTGGAGCTTCATGGTAACGGATGCGACCTCGGGGCCTTCGGATCTCGCCTGCGGGGCTCGAACGCCCGCAATCCGGCTCAACTTCGACTTTACCTCGCGCCTTCGTCGCTCGGTGCCGCTCAGGATGACAGGGTTACGCGGTTTCGCGATGATGGTCTGCTGTTTGGTGCTCATTTATCCTGAGCAACTATGCGCGATGGTTCAGCAACCGCAGATGGGCCAGGCTGCGTCCCAATCCGCATCCCCTGCGCCGCAGGCCACACCATCGCCTGCGCCGCGGCCATCTCCTCTCAAAGAGGCCACTCCGGCGTCGCCTCCATCGTTGTCTTCGCCCACGCCATCGCTGGCGCCGGTTTCGCCGCAATCGAATACTGAAAATTCCGGGCTACCGCGAGCGGCATCGGATGAGATCATTGTCACGGCCGTGGGCGATGTAATGTTGGGAACTACTTTCCCGGACGACTCTGCGCTGCCGCCGAACGATGGAGCGGACTTGCTCACGGAGGTCACACCGTTCCTCAAGCGGGGCGATGTAGTGTATGGAAATCTTGAAGGTCCCATCATCGATGGTGGCGATTCAGCTAAGTGTCACGGGAAGAAGATAGGAACGTGCTTTGCCTTTCGCGTGCCCACGCGGTATGGCAAGTACCTGAAAGATGCGGGATTCACCGCGATGGGGCTGGCCAATAATCATGCCATGGATTTTGGCCTGGAAGGCCGGGCCAGTTCGCGGCAGGTACTGGATGCCATGCAGATTGCGCATACCGGTGAAGTTGGCGACATTGCGCGGCTCACGGTGAAGGGCAGAAGGATTGTGATCATTGCGTTTGCGACTTATCCGGGAGCGTACAACTTTCTTGATTTGGACGAGTCATTGCAGACGATCCGCACGTTGAAAGCTGAATCCGATCTGGTGATTGTCGGTTTCCATGGCGGTGCGGAAGGCGCTACGCACCAGCACGTGCTGGAAAGAGACGAGACATTTCTGGGGGAAGACCGCGGCGATTTGCGCCGGTTCACCCATGCCGCAATAGATGCCGGGGCCGATCTGGTGCTGGGTTCAGGACCGCACGTAGTCCGTGCGATGGAAATTTACAACGGTAAGCTGATCACTTATTCACTGGGAAACTTCGCCACATACGGCCCGTTCAATTTGAATGCGGAAAATGGGTTGACGCTGGTGCTTGAGGCGCATTTGGCTGCTGATGGAACATTCCTTCGTGGACATGCCTACGCGGCGAAGCAGGAGAAACCGGGCGGACCGAAACTGGATCCCGACAAAAAGATATTGCTGGTTTTGCGCGCTCTCTCAAACGCAGACTTTCCGCAGTCGGCAATCGTGGTAGGCCCGCAAGGTGAGCTATGGTTGCCGGGAACGCAAATTCCGCCGTGCGCAGATGCCCCGGACCTGCTTGAACAAAGGTTTGGCGCGGCTGCGTGTGATATCTTCCCCTAATAGCCCTATATAAGGACGCATCTCAGGCCCTATGAAATTAACTGCTTTATTCGTTTTTATCTTTATCAGTGGATTGATGGTGGTTGGGGTTGCGCAACAAGACAGCCTGTCGCCCGATTTGAAGGCCACGGCGCTCAAGGACACTGCCTGCACAACTGCTACTGATCCCAGCCCCGGCAATCCAACACTGGAGACGCTGCCGATTCGTTCCGCAGGCCGCGATGTCGGGACGATCGTTGAGGTGCAGGGCGCATGCCACTGCCAAAACACGAATTGCGACGCGCTGGTTTACCTCAGAAGCGGAGAAGGGTACAAGCTGGCGCTGCATGAAAAATATGCCTCACTTCACCCTATGAAGATCGTCAAACAAGGAATGCCTTCACTTACGGGGCAGTTTGAAATCAGCTCATTGAAGATGGAAACCACCGTTTACGACTGGGATGGCAAAGCCTATAGGCCAAGCCTATGCGCGACAGTGATTAAACGCAAGAAAGTGCCATCGATTACGCGGCACCCGTGCAAGGCGCTTTTACAATAAAGAGGCATGAAGCGGCAAGTTGTAGCCAAAGCTCTTGAGGAAAAAATGATCTTAGTGAAAAAGTCTGTCTTGATGATTCTTATTTTTTTGCCGTTGCTGGCTGGAGCGCAGCGGCTGCCTTATGGATTGAGTGCAAAGCACTATGCCCTGACCTTTACGCCGGATTTGCAGAAAGCAGTCTTTAGCGGCGACGAAACGCTCGATGTGGAAGTCAACAAAGCTGCCAATGAGTTCACGCTGAATTCTGCCGAACTGGAATTTCAGGAAGCGACGATCACTCAGGACAACAAGACGCAGGTGGCAAAATGGAATTTCGCCGGCGACAAAGAGCAGGTCACGCTTGCAGTTGCCGATCCCCTGGAACCCGGGCCAGCGATTATCCATATCAAGTACAGCGGCATTTTGAATGACAAGCTGCGTGGATTCTATCTGGCCCGCACGAAAGAGCGGAACTACGCGACTACACAATTTGAATCGACGGACGCGCGCCGCGCTTTTCCGTCTCTGGACGAACCGGCTTACAAAGCTACATTCGACATCTCGCTGATTGCAAATAAAGGCGACACCGCGATTTCCAACAGCGCCATCACTTCAGACACGCCCGGGCCGGCAGAAGGAAAACACACAATTAAGTTTGCCACTACGCCCAAGATGTCAACTTATCTGGTGGCGATGGCAGTCGGGGATTTTGAATGTGTTGAGGGCTCGGCCGATAACACTCCGATTCGCGTGTGTGGAACTCCGGACAAGAAACCGCTGAGCGCAGCCGCGTTGCGCTATGCCACTGAGATCCTGAAATTTTATAACCAGTATTACGGCATTCCGTACCCGTTTGGAAAGCTGGATATTGTAGGCGTGCCGGATTTTGAAGCCGGGGCTATGGAAAATACGGGAGCAATTTTTTATCGCGAGTCGCTGCTGTTTATCGATGACAAGAACTCTTCCGTGGATTCGCACCAGGCTGTGTTTGAAGTTCTGGCGCATGAGATGGCGCACCAATGGTTCGGTGATCTGGTGACGATGAAGTGGTGG
>DATBVH010000113.1:0-6170 GCA_036515395.1 Candidatus Angelobacter sp. | reverse complement strand
TTCAGCGTGGAAGCCGTTGGCATTCTGCTCACCGGCGTTTGTGGTATAGAGATGCAGGTTACCGGTGCTATTGGATGAGCGATAGAGCGGAACTTTGCCGTCGTTGGTAGCGCCGGGAGCCGGCGCAGGGTATGCGGGCGTGTTGCCGGCATTTGCATTCACGTCCGGAGCGGTCCCGCCGGCCGTTGCCGCCGACTGGAATTGTCCGGCTGTGCGCAAGTCGCCATCGCGAGTCAGGATCTGCCATTCATAATTTTTTCCCGGCTCCAGGCCCGTCAGCTGCAGGGAATGGTTTGTGCCTCCACCAGCCGCGTAAGCTGATTTCCAGGCGCTGTTGCTCCCCGCCACGCGATAGCGAACATGGTTAGCGCCGGCGGAGTTCGTGGTCCAATTGATCGTGGCTGAATTGCCCGTGATGTTGGAGATGGTTGGTCCCTGCGTGATCTGTACGGCTTTCTCATTGGCCTGGTCCATCGGTTTCTGTGCAAAAGCTACGGGCGCCGACAGCATCAGCCCCAAACCTAACAGCGTGAGTGTGCGTTTCATACTTTTCTTCCCCTCTTAAAGAAAATACTGGATAACTTTCGCGACGAAGCGGAACTGCTCGTGAGAACCGCACCAGCCGAAAAGGCATGAATGCGCACGATTTGCAGACTTACTTAGTTCGAAGGGAGTAGACAGGTGCGGGTTGCACCTTGAGAGCTGGATAAGCAGAGCTGCTGGAAAAGCGGCTTTAATTTTGGCCCGGGCGAAAAAATCAGCCACCCACAAGAGGGTGGCTGAATATTCAAAAACAGTTTTCACATCCTACGGCTGCGTCCAGATGTAACCGGCGGGACCCAATTCCTGCCATCCATTGCGAAGGAACTGGCGGCGCTCGCGCTCAGAAATGGTACAGAAATGAAGGCTGCCATCCTGGTTCACCAGCCGAAAGAAAGGTTGGGTACCCGGCATTTGCGTTCGTGCGACATATCCCAGAATGCCGTCATCGCGATAATTATAGCTACGCATCTTGTCTATCTCATCCTCCCCCGCCGTGAGCAGCACGTCGCCATTGGGGCCGCGCATGCGATACAGAGGCACGGTGCCGCGCCTCTGTGATGCCAGGATGAAGCCCGCATTGCCCTCGGCATGGAAGCCACGCGAATTCTGCTCATTGCCGTTCGTCGTGTAAAGATGGATGCTGCCCTGGCGGTTGCTGGCGCGATATAACGCTACCCGGCTGCCATAATCCCGGGCGTCATAGCCTCGGTCGCCGTCCCGCCTGTCGCCATCCCGGCCATGATCTCGATCATCGCCCCTGTAGCCATCTCGATCGTGATCATCGCGTTTGTCGCCTTCGCGATAATCGCGGCGAGCTGTCTGAAATTGTCCTGAAGTGCGCAGATCGCCATCGCGGGTGAGGATCTGCCATTCATAGGTCCGGCCGGGCTGAAGCCCGGTGAGCTGCAGAGAGTGGTCGGTGCCGCCACCCTGATGATAGGCCGATTGCCACGCGTCATTGCTGCCGGCCACACGATAGCGCACATGGTTGGCGCCGGAGAAATTGGTGGCCCAGTTGATCGTTGCGGAATCGTCAGTTACATTGACGATTTCCGGGCCGCGGACAATGCGCACTCTGCGTTCATTTTCATCATCCATGGGCCGTTGCGCGAATGCCGTTACCGCGGACAACATCAGCGACAAAGCTAACAGCGTGAGTCTGCGTTTCATATGTGTTCAATCTCCTATACTGAAAATGCCTTTACAGCAATGTCTGCGAAGTGGCGCTATCCTAAAATGCTCTGCACTCTTAAACCCTATAAATGGATGTTTGTTGCGGGATTCGCCGCCCCCTGGCCCGTTACGAGCAAGGAAGGCCAAGTTTACATGTACAGACCCGGATGCGAACAGATGCCGGAAGGCCGTTACACTTCAAGTGTCCCGATGAGGTCGGTAATCCGCTTTATGCGGTTTTCAAAGCACCAGCGCTGCAGCCCGTCGACAATCTTTTCCGTGGCGCATGGGTCCCAGAAATTTGCGGTACCCACTTCCACGGCGGCTGCGCCGGCCAGCATGAACTCCACTACATCTTCAGCGGTGGTAATTCCGCCCATGCCAATGACGGGGATTTCCACGGTGTGTGCGGCTTCGTAAACCATGCGCAGCGCTATCGGCTTGATGGCGGGGCCGCTCAGCCCGGCAGTCACGTTCGAGATGCGCGGCTTGCGCGTCTTGGCGTCAATCGCCATGCCGACAAAAGTATTGACCAGCGAAACCGCATCTGCGCCCGCATTCTCCGCCGATTTGGCCATGGCAGCAATACTGGTCACGTTGGGTGAAAGCTTCACAATCAGAGGCCGGCTCGCGGCGGATTTGCAGCTTGCCACCAGCTCTTCCAGCAGCGTACGGTCCGTGCCAAACACCATGCCGCCCTCGTGCGTGTTAGGACAGGAAACATTCAATTCATACGCTGCGATCCCCTCAGCTTCATTCAGAATGCGGATCGTCTCGACATAATCTTCGCGCGTGTAGCCAAACGCGTTGGCGATTACCACGACATTCTTCTTCACCGCCAGCTTAGGCAGTTTCTCTTCAATAAAAGCTCGCGCGCCGATGTTTTGCAATCCAATGGAGTTCAGCATTCCGGCGGCGGTTTCAAATAGGCGCGGCGGCGGGTTGCCGACCATGGGCTCACGCGAAAGTCCTTTGGTCACAAATCCGCCCAGCTTTTCCAGCGTGACAATATCTTCAAATTCAATGCCGTAGCCAAACGTGCCTGCGGCGGCAATCACCGGATTCTTGAAAGTGATGCCGGCAAAACTCACGCTGAGGTCGGGTTTGCGACTGGTCGCTGGGTCCTGGGTTGCGGTAGTCATTCGTTACAGTGTAAATGCTGCGTACAGATGAGCGGAATGACCAAAGGGCCAGAACTGATTTTCACGACGAGACAAAAAAACAAAACCTTTGAAATGCAGAGGAACGGAGGACACAGAGGAGCAAGGTAATCGAGCGTCCTGCGGCCCAGAATGGAACACATCCGTGCCTCCGCGAAACATCGGTGCGAAGCGTATAGCTCCCATGAGATAATTTTCTAGTAAATCCAGCAGCATAAGTGGGTCCAAAATGAAAGTCTGCTCTCGATTGCTCATCCTTTTGTCTCTCGTTCTTTTGTCAGTGGTCGGCCTGAATTGCGCCTCGCAGCCTAAGCCAACGGATATTACGGCCAAGATCGAACGCCAGTTACGCGCGACGTACAAATTGCCGCCGGAAGTTCCGGTGGTGATTGGTCCGCTTGCTCAGAGCCCTGAGTGGCCCGGTTTTGAGGCGTTTACCGTGACCGTCGGTGAAGGAGAGAAAAAGCAGGAGTTTCCATTCCTGCTGGCCAAAGACCAGAAATCCATCGTAAGAGTCAACCGGATTGAGATCTCCGCCGATCCGTATGCAGACATCATGAAGAAAATTGATGTGCGTGGCCGGCCCGTGCGCGGAGCAAAGCAATCCAAGGTCGTGGTGGTTGCTTATGACGACCTGCAATGCCCGTTCTGCACCATGATGCATCAGATATTGTTTCCTGAATTGCTGAAGGAATACGGCGACCGCGTCAGTTTCGTCTATAAGGACTTTCCGATACCGAGCCATCCCTGGGCAGTCCACGCTGCGGTGGATGCAAATTGCCTTGCCGCGCAAAATAACGACGCCTACTGGAATTTTGTGGACTCTGTCCATGCCAGCCAGCAGGAAATTAACGGTAAAGGAACGCTGGAATTGCGCCTGGCCGAACTGGACAAGATGGCGATGCAGCAAGGCACAGACCATAAATTGGATTCCGCCAGCCTGCAGGCATGCGTAAAAGCCCAGAACGATACCGCCATTAAAGCCTCCCTGCGTGAAGGGGAATCACTCGGCGTGGATTCCACGCCGACGTTGTTCATTAATGGTCAAGAGATGTCCGGCGGAGTGACGCCGCTGCCGCGTCTGCGTGCAGCGTTGGATCGGGCGTTGAAAGATACTGGGACAGTTGCAGCGCAAGCGCCGGCAAACCAGAGTTCGCCAAAGAACTAAGATCACTGATATTGCCGATAGAACAAAAGGGCCGTGGCAAATGCTGACGGCCCTTTTTGTTTTTGTTGACGGGTAGTTTCAGCCGGCTTTGGCCGTTACCAGCGTTGGTTCAGCCTGTCTGCTCAAGCGGGGCAGCGGCATAAAGCGCAACGCCAGGATGCACAGAGCGGAAACCAGCGTGAGCGCCGCGGTTATATAGAAGGGAGCATCCCAGTTGCCGTACTTTACGTAGAGCGCGGCAGCAATACCGCCACCGCCGATGGAAGCCACACCCTTGGCGGTGTACAAGAAGCCATAGTTTGAAGTGGCACATTGCGGGCCATAGTAGTCGCCAATGATCGCCGGGAAAAGCGCGAACATGCTGCCCCAGGTAAAGAACACAGATACCATGGTGAGAATAAACATGTTCCCGGAAGTCCGGCCAAGCTTCAACATGGCCACCAGACAGAGTGCCTGAAGGACAAATGGGATGAACATGGCCATTTCGCGTCCGACGAAATCAGAAAACAACCCCCAAACGATTCTGCCGGCGCCATTGGCCAGACGGCTCACCCAGAGCGCCGTGACAATGGCTGCAGCCGGAATTGCCACGCTCTTTCCAAAAGGAGAAGCCTGCGCGGTGATCATGAGGCCGCCGATGGAAGTAAGCACAAAGGCAACATAGAGCATCCAGAAATGGGGCGTCATCAGCATTTGCCCGCTGTTGAACTGTTCCGGGTTCCGGCGGATCCGCGGCGACACTGGTTTTTTGGCCGCTGGGGAAACGTTGAAGTCCGGTCCAGGATTGTGCAGCACCTGCGCTGCGACAATGATCAACAAGCCCTGTGCCACGCCGGTATAGAGGAACGCGGTCTTATAGTCGGAGTGGGCCAGAATGCGCGCGATGATAGGAATGAAAATCGCCGATCCCGCCCCGAAGCCTGCGGTGATAAAACCGGAGACCATGCCGCGCTTGTCTGGAAACCATTTCAGCGCCGTGGCAATGGAGCCGCTATAGATAAATGCCGCGCCAAAGCCGGCTGTGCCATAAAGCACGTAGAGTTGAGTGAGCGAGTGAGCGTAACCCATGCCGGTCCAGCCAATGCCGACGAGGAGTCCGCCTAGAGTGAGAAAAATACGCGGGCCCAGCCGGTCAATCAGCCAGCCTTCGACTGGAGTGATCCACGTCTCAAGAAAAATGAAAAGCGTGAATGCCCACTGAACGGCGGGCAGTGACCAGTCTTTGTGAGCGGCCCGGATCGGGCCAACAAACAGGGTCCACGCATATTGAAGGTTAGCTATCATAATCATAGCTATGACGGCGCTTCCGAATTGAATCCAACGCTTGCTCATGGTGTTTCCCCTCAAAGTTTAAGTTTTGTGCGCCGCCGCGCTACGGCGCTCGGCCAGTAACTTGGTACAAGCGTAAACACTGCGCGTGTGCGGCATGGGAAGGCCAATTCTTTCTCCCACTTCCAGCACCGCGCCAACAATCGCTTCCAACTCCAGCGGACGCCCTGCTTCCAGGTCCTGAAGCATTGACGTTTTATGTTCCCCAACCTTGGCTGCTCCCGCCATGCGCTGCTCGATGGAAACCTGCATCTTCACGCCAAGTTTCTCCGTCAGCGCTTCCGTCTCCTGCATAATATTGCGGACCAGATTCGTAGTCTCAGCGTTCGTCAGGATCTGGGCCAGCGTCGCTCCGGTAAGCGCGCTGATGGGATTGAACGCCACGTTGCCCAGGATCTTTACCCAGATTTCATTGCGAAGGTGCGTTGTGACCGGCGCGCGCAATCCTGAAGCGATCAGCGCTTCCGCTATCTTTTTAATTCGTTCCGACCGGCTGCCATCTGGCTCGCCTAGTGACATCCGCGTTCCTTCGTTATGCTTCACCACGCCCGGTTCGATGATCTCGGTAGAAAAATAAATCAGCGACCCAATCACGCGCCGCGCTTCGATAGCTTGCGAAACCACTCCGCCCGGATCGACGCGTTCCAGGCGCATACCTGCCAGCGGTCCACCATCGCCCTGAAAATACCACCACGGAATGCCATTCTGCGTGCTCACGACTGCAGTTTCCGGTCCCAGAACAGGCGCCAGTTGCTCTGCCAGCGGTGGAAGACCATGGGCTTTGACGCAGAGAAATA
>DATBVH010000112.1:0-2846 GCA_036515395.1 Candidatus Angelobacter sp. | reverse complement strand
AACCGGGAAGCGGCGATGGCGCAGGCCCATGATGACCCTTGTGCCGTCGGCTTCATGCGTCTCCGCGCTTATTTCCAGTTCGCTGGGCAGGCCTTCTTCTGCCACAATCAATGAATGATAGCGCGTGGCCGTCATGGGTTTCGGCATGTTCTTGAACAGCGTTTTGCCGTCATGTTGGATACGGCTGGTTTTGCCGTGCATCAGTTGATGCGCACGGACAACCTTGCCGCCGAACGCCGCGCCCAAGGCCTGATGTCCCAGGCACACGCCCAACACCGGACGCTTGCCGGCGAAATGCTTGATCAAATCAATGCTGACGCCCGCCTGTTGCGGCGTGCAGGGTCCGGGAGAAATCAGAATATGGCTGGGCCGCATTTCCCCAACGTCTTGCGGTGTGACCTGGTCATTGCGGCGCACCTCTACCTTCTCTCCCAACTCGCCCAGATATTGGACCAGGTTGTAAGTGAAGGAATCGTAGTTGTCCAGGACGAAGACCATGCGGGTGCATTTATTATACTTTGGCTGAGAAAGGAGGTATTTAGTTTTGGTAATTGGCCTTACGTCTGCGACTGTATCGCCGCAGCAATATCGCATGGAGCTTCCGCGCTCAGCCAAGTACTAAGTGCTAAATACCAGGTACTGCTGTCATGCTTCACATCGCCAATGGTGACTCGGTCACCGGCACCTTCCGGCAAGTCAGGTTTCCGGGAATATATCTTGCGTGGCAGGATGTCCTGCATGATGGCCCAGTGCCTCAGACCGGCAGCTTGAGCGAATTATCTGACGTTCGCGCGCAAGCTCTTGCAAGCTTTGGTTGGGGCGACCCTGAAAAACTTCGTGCCGACTTTGCCAGCCGCGACCGGACGCTCCAGGATTTCCGCAAGCACCAGGAAGTAGTATTGTGGTTTGAGCATGATCTTTATGACCAGTTGCAGCTTATCCAGTTGCTGGATTGGTTTGAGCAGCAGGACCTGGAAGGCATCAATCTCGATCTGATCCAGATCGATTCTTACCCCGGCGTGCGTCCGTTTTATGGCCTTGGACAGCTCAGCGGGCCACAACTGGCGCGGCTGTTTCCCATGCGCAAACGAGTGACCCACGCGCAACGCAGTATCGCCACAGAGGCATGGCGCGCTTTTCGCGCTGAAGATCCCACTGGCCTTGCTGCAATCTCCCAACAAAGGTTCGATGAGATGCCGTTTCTCGCCGCGGCACTCACCCGCTTTCTTGAAGAGTATCCCTGGACCGCCGATGGGCTTTCCCGCACCGAGCGCCAGCTCTTGCAGGCAGCCGCAGCAGGCAAGCGCAAGAAGGCCGACATCTACATGGAGTCGCGCAAGCGGGAAGATGTCCCATGGGGCGACCTGTCAGTTTATTTGCGGCTCGCGTGGCTCACGGCCGGTCCTAATCCAGCTCTCATCGAATCGCCGAAGAATGAATTCACGATCACCGACTCAGGCCGACAACTGCTTGACGGAAAAGCTGATTGGATCAAACTGCAAGGCGGCGTTGATCGCTGGCTGGGCGGCGTGCACCTAACGGGCGATCAGCCGAAGTGGCGATGGGACAATGAGAAGAAAGTTTTGGTGGGGAACTGACGGCGAGAAGATCGTGATTGCGACATTGCGTGATCTGGCAATTGTGATGTGAGCGCTTGTGTAAATCGGAAGTTGCGAATCGTTGCTAACTCGCAAGAGCCAAGTACCAAGAGCCAATAGCCTTTTTCTAGTTGGCTAGCAGCTAGAAGTTCCTAGCTATCTCAAATGCCCTGGCAGGGTCTTGGCGACATCGTTGAAGATCACCACTGCGGCAAACAACACCAGGAACACAAAGGCCGCCTGATACACGCGTTCTTTCACTTCCTGCTTGATGTCGCGACGCATCACTGCTTCCACCAGCAGCATCAGCATCAGGCCGCCATCCAGAATCGGAATCGGCAGCAAATTGAAGATTGCAAGATTCAGGCTGATGAGTGCCATGAACTTCAACAATGAAGGCATGCCCATTCTGGCTGCCTGTCCGGAATAACGCATGATCCCGATGGGGCCACTCATCTGCTTGATGGAATTCTTGTTCTGCACCAGCTTGCCCAGCAATTCAAAGATCAGCAGGGAATTGCTCTTGCACTCTTCATACGCTGTTTGTACCGCTGTGCGGAAGGGAAGTTTTTCCACCTGCTCCATGCTCACGCCGATGCGGTATTTCTTTTCTTCGGTACCAGGTGAGCCCACCAGTTCACCGGGAATAGCCAGCGTCAGAGTCTTGCGGTCACGAAGAATGGTCAACTGTACCGGAGTTCCCTTGGCTTCCTGCAGCGCTCCAAGCAGATCATCGACGGAGCGAATGGGTTTGCCATTTACAGAGACCAGGACGTCGCCACTCTGGATATGGACTTTATCGGCCGGCAGCCCCGGCTCAATCATGCCCACCACGCCTGGCGGATCCAGCCCCACATCGCCTTCATGATCCTTGGCTGTGGTGTCCGGCACTAATGTCAGGTCCACGGTTTTGTCGCCACGCAATACTTTGATTGGGACCTGCTGGCCTGGATTGATGCTGACGCGAATCAGGAAATCTTCCCACGTCGGATTATCGATGCCCTGGACGTTCACGATCCTGTCGCCTACCTGCAAACCGGCTTTTTGCGCCGGAGTACCGGGCGTAACGGAAACCACATCAACGGGGGACTTGCTGAATGCGAAATACTCGTGATGGAACATGTAAAGGACTGAGAGCACCACAAAAGCCAGGATGATGTTCATGGCCGGGCCGGCAATCGCTACCAAAAAACGCTGCCAGCGGGGATGGCTCATGAACTCGCCGGGATCGCCCGTCCGCGCTTCCAT
>DATBVH010000111.1:0-9538 GCA_036515395.1 Candidatus Angelobacter sp. | reverse complement strand
TGCTGCCTCCGGGCGATGTTCGCAACTGCCTGGTTGCGCTTTCTGAAGACGAGAACTTTCTCTCCAAGCTTTTTCAATATCGCTTCTCCAGCCCCGGCGATCTTGAAGGACACAACTTCGGCAACCTGTTTCTGGCCGCGCTCACAGCCATGACCGGCGACTTCGCCGTTGCCGTCAAGCAAGCATCGGAGATTCTGGCAACGCGTGGCCATATTCTTCCTGCCACCTCGGCTAATGTTCAGCTCAAGGCCCTCATGGATGATGGTTCGCAGGTGCTGGGAGAAACGAATATCAATGCTAGCCATCATCGCATTGTCGAACTTCAGATGGTGCCGCCGAATCCTGAGCCTCTGCCGCAGGCGCTGGCAGCCATCGCCGCCGCCGATGTGATCACCATGGGGCCTGGCTCGCTCTTTACCAGCCTGGTGACAAATCTTCTGGTGCGTGGCATTCCAGAAGCCATTGCTGCCTCGCCGGCCTTGAAAGTTTTCATCTGCAACCTGATGACTGAGGCGAATGAGAGCCTGCACATGAAAGCCTCAGATCACATCAAGGCGCTTTACGATCATTCTCCGCGCAGGATTTTTGATTACGCGCTGGTAAATACCGCGCCCGTTTCTGCCAGCATGAGAGAGCGCTATGCGCAAGAAGATGCCGAGCAGGTGGAAGCAGATATTCCCGCCATGGAAGGGTTGGGTATCAAATGTATTCCCGGCAATTTCATCATGGAAAGCCATTTTGCCCGGCACGCCACTGACCGCCTGAGCCAGGAGCTAGTGCAACTGGCATATTCCGTCCGCCGGTCTCCCGAACTTGCGCGGCAGGCTTTAAGATGATGGTTTGATGCGTAACCAGAAAACCAACGGAACTCCTGATTTCGCCATCGTGATCATGGCTGCGGGAAAGGGCACCCGTCTCAAGTCCAAACGCGCCAAGGTGCTGCATGAGATTGCCGGCCAGCCTTTGCTTGCACATGTAATCAAGGCAGCCCAGCAAATCGTCGCGGCCGAGCACATTTATGTCATCGTCGGCCATCAGGCGGAGAATGTGCGCGCGGCTGTCGAACCGCTCGGCGTCAAATTTGTTTTACAGGCGGAGCAGCGCGGCACCGGACACGCTATCATGTGCGCCCAAGAACAGGTGGGCTCATACCAGAATATTCTCGTGCTCTCTGGCGATGTGCCTTTGATTCGTCCAGAAACCATCGCCCGCCTGCGTGATTTTCATCTCAAAAAAAAAGCTGCCATGACAATCCTTACCGCCGCGCCTTCTGATCCTTTTGGTTACGGCCGCGTGATTCGTGTGGGGGCCAGTGATCGCGTGAAAGCCATCGTCGAGCAAAAAGCACTTACCAAGTCGCAGCAGAAAGAACGTGAGATCAATTCGGGCATTTATGCATTCGCCACCAAGCCGCTGTTCTCCAACATTGACCGCCTCAAAACGGATAATGCGCATCATGAGCTATATCTAACAGATATGGCTGCGCTGCTGGTAAAGAGCAAAGCCCTCGTGGTCGCTTTAAAGGCTTCCGATCCCGCCGAGGTTCTCGGTGCAAACACTCTGGCGGAACTATCGTCTCTAGATGCGACGATGCGCGCGCGCAAGTGTTCCGATCTCATGGCAGCCGGCGTTAGCATCTACCGTCCAGAAACCTGCGTAATCGATAGCGATGTTGAAATTGGCGCGGACACCATTATTGAGCCGTTTGTCCAGATTTTTGGCCGCACGCGCATTGGCTCCGATTGCCGCATACGCTCTTTTAGCGTGATCAGCGATTCCCACATTGGCGACAATGTTTTGCTTCGCCCCGGCTGCATTGTTGATCAATCTACCATCGCCGCTGGAGCGCAGCTTGGTCCCTATGCGCATGTGCGTCCGGGATGTGAAATTGGTGAAGGGGCGCATGTGGGCAACTTTGTAGAAACAAAAAAGACCCGCATGGGACGCGGCGCCAAAGCCAATCACCTCAGCTACCTTGGCGATTCCAATATCGGTGCAGGCGTCAACGTGGGCGCGGGCACAATTACTTGCAATTATGACGGCGTCAACAAGCACATGACCGTGATTGAAGAGAACGCGTTCATCGGCAGCGACTCCACTCTGGTTGCACCCGTTCGTATTGGCAAAGGTGCTTACGTGGCCGCGGGTTCAACCATCACTGAAGACGTTCCCGCTGACGCTCTGGCGCTTGGTCGCAGCCGCCAGACAACCAAAGAGGGTTGGGCACGCCAGCAAAGGGACGAGCGGGTCAAAGCCAAGGCGGGCAAATAAGAGTTCCGATAGGACATTGCTTGAGTTCTATGACTACTAATTTTGTGTTCATACGTCTTATCACATAGACATTTTTTCGAAAAGATGCCCATCTGCGCTTTGCCACTTCAGGAGGATTTTAAATGCGTCGTTTGTTTCTCGTAGCTGTCCTGTGTCTCTCTATATTTGCCTTTTCCCAGCAGAAAGGCTCCTCGCAAGAAGAGCTGCCCAAGCTTGAGCACTTGAGCGCTGACCAGGTAAATCCGCAGGTCGATCCCTGCACCGATTTTTACCAGTACACATGCAGCAAATTTTTTGCTGCTAATCCCATCCCTCCTGATCGCGCGGCGTGGGGCGTTGCCGGGCCTTTGCAGCAATGGAATGAAACAGTTTTACGGCAGGCACTGGAAGCGGCTGCTGCCAAAAAGCAGGGCCGCACGGCAGTGGAACAGAAGATCGGTGACTACTGGACAAGCTGTATAGATGAGAGCGCCGTCGAAAGCTCTTCCGCCAAGGCCTTCCAGGCGGAACTCAAGCGCATTGAGAATCTTAAGCAGAAATCTCAGCTGGTTGATCAGATCGCCCATCAGCATTCCACTATCGGAAGCGCGTGGGCTGTCGATGATAATGCCACCTTCGCTCCGCTGTTCGGCTTGTCCGCAATCCAGGATTACGACAATGCGCAAAAGACCGTCGCGCAGTTTGACCAGGGCGGCTTCTCTCTGCCTGGCCGCGAGTTTTATTCAAAAGAGGATGCCAAGTCCCAGGAGATCCGCAAGAAATACGTGGAGCATATTGCGAACATGCTCAAGCTCAGCGGCGAGTCCCAGTCGCAGGCCACCGCTGACGCCGCCATCATAATGCAGATTGAAACAGAGCTTGCCAATGCTGCCATGGACGTGGTGAAGCGGCGCGATCCGAAAAACGTCAACAATAAGATGACGCTGGCAGAACTCCAGAAACTAACGCCGTCATTCGATTTCCAGCGCTACCTCACTCTGGTGCATGCTCCCGCGCAGCAGACGTTTCTAGTGACCTCGCCCGATTTCTTCCGCGGCCTGGAGCACGCCATCCAACAGCATTCCCTGGCCCAATGGAAGGCCTATCTCAAATGGCAGTTGGTGCATGAATCCTCGCCATATCTGGGCAAGGCGTTCGTCAATGAAAACTTTAATTTCTTCTCTCACACGCTGGCTGGCACGCCGGAACTTTCGCCGCGCTGGCGCCGTTGCGTCCACTCAGCCGACAACGCTTTGGGTGAAGCTCTCGGTCAGGCTTATGTTGCCCGCGCTTTCCCGCCGGACAGCAAAGAGCGCGTACTGCGCATCGTGAAGGCCATTGAAGGCGCACTGGACCAGGACATCACCAATGTGACCTGGATGACCGACGCCACCAAGAAGCAGGCCAGCGCCAAGCTCCATGCGATCCTGGATAAAATTGGCTATCCCGATAAGTGGCGCGACTACTCCGCTCTGCAAATTACGCCCAACAATTATCTGGAAAACATACACCGCGCCACGGCGTTTGAGTTCAATCGCTGGCTGCAAAAAATCGGCAAGCCTATCGATCGTTATGACTGGACCATGACGCCGCCCACGATCAACGCCTATTACGATCCTCAGTTCAATACCATCAATTTCCCTGCGGGAATCTTGCAGCCTCCTTTCTTCAACGCCAACGCCGACGACGCAACCAACTTTGGCGCTGAAGGCGCTGTCATTGGCCATGAGATCACCCACGGCTTTGACGATCAGGGCCGCAAGTTTGATGCCCAGGGAAATCTCCACGATTGGTGGACTCCCGAGGATGCGAAGAATTATGACGAGCGGGGCAAGTGCATTTCTGATGAATACACGCAGGAAATTCCTGAAGCTGGCGTGAAGCAGAACGGGCTTCTTACCCAGGGTGAAGATACGGCAGACAATGGCGGGCTTTACCTGGCGCTTATCGCATTGGAGAATGACCTGAAGCAGCAGGGCAAAACACTGGAAACCAAGGGTGACGATGGCCTGACGGAGGTGCAGCGATTCTTTCTCTCCTTCGCTAATAACTGGTGCTCGCAATTGCGTCCTGAAATCATGCGGACCGTGATCCTCACCAATCCTCACTCCATGCCAAAGTACCGGGTGAATAACACGGTGGCCAACATGCCGGAGTTTGCCAAAGCATTCGGATGCGCAAAAGGCAAGCCTCTGGTGCATGAAAATGCGTGCCGGGTCTGGTAGAAGCGTAGCGATTGTTTCGCCGGGTGCGCGTCAGCTCTCGATTTGCACGCCACCCGGCGGCTTCCCTTGCCATCTCAGTTGGATTAGAGGTGGCGTATGGCAGAGCGCAAAGGGCCCCAGGCAGTCCCCCCACAGAAGCGACAGTCAGGCAAGGAAATGTCGGAGAAGAGCCCGAATCCGCACGGCGAAAGCAAGGTCCTGCAAATGCCGGTCCGGACGCAGCAGCGCAATGAAACCTCAGGCAAAAACATTGCCAAGGTTCCTAATACAGTGGGCGGCAGCCTGAACCCCTCAGTTACGCACGATTTTGAAAACCGCGCAGTCAAGCCCAGGAACGCTGCAGAAAAACGCAAGGATCCTGGCAAGTCGCCCAAGGACATTGAGCGCAAAGACGCCTGACCTGCACTTTTCCGCAATGGTCAATGGTCAATGATCGATGGTCAATGGCTTGATTCTCTGCGGGCGATGCCAAACCCGTTCGAGACTTCATACGCGCTCTATAAAGTGTGAATCGCGGCGAATCTTGAGGACCGTTTTCTCCATTCGAATCGAAACTTGTATACTCCCCGCATGCAAAAAATATTCTGGAGCACAATTGCGCTCGGCTCGCTATTGTTCATGTCCGCCTACTCAAAAGGAGGACAGGACGTGCAATCTCCGCAACATAATCCGCAACCTGATCCGCAATCTGAAAAGTCGAAGCCGCCTGTCAAAATGGAGCAGCGCGGGCGCATCCTTGGAATCGGTGGGGTCTTCTTCAAATCCGCTAATCGCGATCAAATGCGCGAATGGTATTCAAAGCATCTTGGCCTAACTGACAAAGGCGGCGGCGCGATGCTTCCGTGGCGCGAACACGACGACCCGCAAAAAGAACACGTTACAGTTTGGACTGTTTTTCCCGACTCCACTAAATATTTCGATCCCAGCCACGCACCGTTCATGATCAACTACATTGTGGACGATATGGATGCTTTGCTCGAACGCTTAAAACAAGAGGGGGTAAAGATTGACGCCAAGCGAATGGATGCATCCTACGGTCGCTTTGCCTGGATCTATGATTCTGATGGGAACAAGATTGAGCTCTGGCAGCCGCTGCCCGCAAAGCCCTGAGGGCCTTCCCACTGCATTTACTCAATTGTTTTCTGTAGCTACGGTCCGGTAGTCATAGAATGGTCGAGGATCGATGATTCATAATCTGTGGATAGCTGCAGCTGAGCACTCTTGTTAGACTATCGCTCATGCCCGCTTCCAAGTCAGCGTCCGGAAGTTCCCAAGGCAAGAGCTTTGAAGCAGTGCTGGAGCGCACCGCCGACCGTCTGCGTTGGGTGATTGCGCGAGTTCCTTTTGACGCGGCCAAGCTTTGGGGTAAGCGTGGACAGATAAAAGTTCAAGGTGAAATCAACGGCTTCGCTTTTGGCGCTACTCTTTTTCCCGATGGCCGGGGCGGTCATTTTGTCATTGTCAACAAGAAGATGCTTTCTGGTGGAAAGACCGCAGCCGGACTGACGGCAAAATTTCAGCTCCAGCTGGATACGACTCCACGCATCACTGTTTCACCGCCTGCGGAACTGTTGCGCGAATTAGGACAGTCAAAGCGCCTGTTGAAGTTCTTTGAATCATTGAGCCCATCGCGACGACATGAAATTGCCAAATGGATTGCGCAGTGCAAAACCTCAGACGCTCGTAAGCGCAGGTCTCAGCAGCTTGCCGAATGGTTCATGGAGACCATGGAAGCCGAGCGCGAGCTGCCGCCCATTCTGCAACTGGCTTTTCGCCAGAACCCTCGCGCAAAAGAGAAGTGGGAGCAAATGCCTCGGTCACACCGCCGCGCGCATCTGTTCAGCATCTTTCACTATCGCGAGCCGGAAGCACGCGCGCGGCGGCTGGCCAAGGTGATCGATCAGATGCTGGGCAGGAAGTCCGAACGAGGAAACAAAAAAGATTTTAGCGAGAGCGTCTAGGGCAGGTCGTCATTTCGCTGCTCCCTTAGAAGAGTCCTCATCCCGGGCGGGAAACTCTTCTCCCGACCAGGACTGGCCGCCGGCAGCTTCCTGCACGAAGCCCTGATCCACCCACTGATGGCCACAGCCATCGCATCTCCACTGGTACCTGACCTCGCGAGGGGAAGCCTCCAACGTCGCGGTTCGTCCTTTCAGAACCGCCTTCGCGGAGCGGCACTTGGGGCACAAGATGGCGTATTGCTTCTTCTCTTGGGGATCATCATCTTCTTGGAATTCATCGTCGATGGCGCACTTCAATGCGGCATGGGCGCGCTTCACATCAGCCGCCCGGACTTCCAGGCAGAGAAAAGACGGAATCCCGGCTGCGTCCAGGGCCCTCATGGTCCACACGGTTTCGTTGAGGTTCGTCTCTCTGCGGAAAATCACAAGGTCCTCATCCTCAGGCGGCAGAGGCGCAAGAGGGTCCAGCGTGAGCCGGAGATCTACGCCTTTCTCCATGATGACGGCCTGCAGCGCTTCGCGGGCGATCTCCGTAAGATCGTAGGCTTTCTCGGCGAGAGAGTAAAGCTCGCCTTCAGTCATGTGCTCGTAATTTTCCTTCAACTGCCGGAATTGCTGGTCGACGCTTTCCATGGGCGAAATGATATGCCGGAAAAAATATTGCAGATAAATAATATTTTTCTTTGCGTCCTGAATCCCGCTAATCCCAAGAGGCCTTTTATGCCGCAAAGGGTGGATACGGTGAATCAACTCTCTCCCGCCACAACCGCAATCCCTGCCTCATCCGCCGCTGCAATTATCTTCTCTCCATCCAGAAAAAGGCATTTACCTGCATCGATAGCCAGGCAGGTTGCGCCGGCCTGTGCCATGGTCTCTATCGTCTTCAAGCCAATTACCGGCACGTCAAAGCGCATGTCCTGATTTGGCTTGGCGACCTTTACCACGGTCAGCTTGCGGCTAAGCATTGAATCGCCGTCGCCGCCTAAAGCCGCGCTCTTCATCAGCTCGCCTGCCCGGATAATCGTAGCGTCCGTGCCTTCCATGGCTTCTAGTGCAACGCAGGCAGCCTCAGCGATTACGACCGTCTGGCCAATATCATACTGGGCAAGTTGGCGAGCCAACTTGCGTCCATACTCAATATCCTTTTGCTCGGCTTCACTCGGCCTGCGGCGTGAGAGTACTCCGGGCCGGGCCAGCAGCGGCTCAAGATATGACGTGGAACTGATGAGGTGAATACCTTCATCTTCCAGAACCTTGGCCACGGCGCCGATCAGAGAATCCGTGTTGCGCGTTCCCAGAGACAAAAGCACTTTGGCCAGGCGCCAATCCGGACGTATAGAGGAGAATATCTGTTTGTGCTTGACCTGACCGGCCATGATCGCGGTGCTCACGCCTTCACGCTTGAAAAATTCTATAAGCTTGCTGAGTTCTCCTAGAGACATCCAGTGCACCACGGCTGCCCCGCGGCTCTCGATGAGAGGGGAAGTTTCTTCCTTGATGGCAGCCACTATCACCTGAGCGCCCTGCGCGCGGGCCGCATCCAGCAGCAGCAAAGGAAAACTGCCATTCCCTGCAATCAGCCCGAGTTTTTGCCCTGCAGACATTCAAGTCAGTGTATCAATTGTGCTGCTGTCATTTAATTCTTCGGTAGTAAGCCTACCTACCCCTCGCTGTACGCATCATAACCAAAGAGTTAACATGCGGGTAATTCCAGACCAACTCAAGAGCAAGAACCTTGTCCCGTTCAAAAAGCGTCATGGCCGATACAAAATCCCGGGCATGACGACAGAGAATGAGGTCTTGATGAACCGCGTTGATGCTGATTTGAGTCCTGAAGAGCAGACTTACGTCGGCCATTATTTAGGCTACGCAGATGCTTTAATCAGAGCAGCTGGCGAGAATGCTCCGCTCGAACCAGATAAGGCTGATTCGCCGGAAAGCGCCTCGTCGGCTAAAGAACCGCTGAAACATCTGCCACCAGCCGATCAAATTAAGGTTACATTTGCAGACGAACCCAGCTCTGCCACGAATGACCCTCGAGAAACGGCCGCCTGAACGTCAATTTTTTCTTTTCCGACGTCTACTTAATAATTCCGCGCTCTGAATCTTCAATGAATCGCAGCAGCATGTCCACGTCTTCACCGCGGTCGCTTTCCGATTTTAATTTCTCCAGCGCCTGCGTGGTATTCAGCTTGGAATTCAGCAACACTCGAAAGGCATGATGGATTTTGCGTATACGCTCATCGCTAAAGCCACGGCGTTGCAGCCCCACAGAGTTCATGCCGAAAGTCTGCGTGTGGCGCGGGGTAACGCACTTGGCAAATGGCAAGACGTCCTTGGTGATAACCGTGCCGCCGCCAATATAAGAGTGCGCGCCGATCCGGGTGAATTGGTGGACCGCGCACAGCGCCCCCACCACAGCCCATTCTTCCACCGTGACGTGCCCAGCAAGCGTTGCCGCGTTTACCAGCATGGCATGGTCGCCAATCATGGAGTCATGACCAACGTGGGCATAAGCCATGATCAGCGTATGGCTGCCGATCTTCGTCACGCCGCCGCCCTTGGCCGTTCCCCGATTCAGCGTTACATATTCACGGATGACATTGTGATTGCCGATTTCCAGCCGCGTCTCTTCCCCTTTATATGTAAGGTCCTGCGGTTCGCCGCCAATGGCGCAAAAAGGGAAGAAGCGGTTGTGCGTGCCGATTTTCGAGGGCCCATGGATCACCACATGCGACATCAACTCGCAGTGCTCGCCCAGTTCCACGTCCGCGCCCACCAGGCAATATGGCCCTATGGAGCAGGTGGGATGCACCTGCGCTTTGGGATCTACTATTGCTGTAGGATGAATCATTAGTGTGCGATCAACCATGGCTGTGGGATCATTCCGTTGGGTCAGCCGGGGATTCTGAATCCGCCTGCCCACGCTTGAGCGATACCAACTGCGCGCTCACCGTGCCGTCACAGACCACTTTGCCATTCACAAACGCCTTGCCTCCCATACGCACGACAATGCGCGATGCACTCTGTTTCCAGCTCAACATTACTACTTCAATCCGGAGCTGGTCGCCGGGCACCACAGGACGGCGGAACCGCGCCTTC
>DATBVH010000110.1:0-4460 GCA_036515395.1 Candidatus Angelobacter sp. | reverse complement strand
CGCCGCTGATCAGGCCGCCAAACGCGCGTTCAACAATGAATGCCGTAAACTTTTCTCCGTCTATCTTGGCGAACACGATGAACACATCAGCAGCGCCGCCGTTGGTGATCCACATCTTTTGCCCGTTTAGGACGTAATGCTTGCCATCCGGACTGAGATCGGCGCGGGTACGCGCAGCCAGCGCGTCAGAGCCCGCGAGCGGTTCAGTGAGCGCGTACGCCGCCAGCAACTCGCCGCTGACTAATCGTGGAAGATATTTTTCTTTTTGCTGGTCCGTACCAAAGAACAGAATCGGCAAAGACCCGATGCCGGTGTGGGCGGAGTGCCAGCCGGCGTACGATGCGTCGCGGCCCATCACTTCAGCTACAACCATTACTGATGGCAGGTCCATTTCCATGCCGCCAAATCTTTCTGGCACGGAGATGCCAAGCAATCCCAGCCTAGCAGACTTCCTCAGCACTTCCAGCGCGACGCCGGGCTTCTTCTGGCGGATCGCTGGCAGATTGGGCTCAACTTCATTGGCCCAGAACTCTTCCACGGTGCGCTCAATAGCGATGTGCTCTTCACTCAAGCGCTCGCGCGTAAAAATTTCTTCGGCCGGCGTGTCTTCCAGCAGAAACCCCGCGCCTTTTCTGGCGATGGCAGAAGCGGTCGTGGTAGCCATGTTGGGAGCTCCCTTCAATTTTGGGTGCTGTGAGTTTCTCGATTCCGTTGTTTAGAGACGTAGCATGCTACGTCTCTACGGTCGGGTTCGTCGATATAGCAGCGAGCCCGGCTTGCGCGGCGAGCTGCTCGCCTCAGGAGCAGAGCACTTTTGCCATAATCCGCGATCCCAAGCGGTTTGGAGCGAAGCGACAGAATCATCAGGCGCGCTCGAAAAGACCGGCCGCTCCCTGTCCGCCGCCAACGCACATCGTCACTACGCCATAGCGATGTTTGCGCCGTTCCATTTCATTGGCCATAGTGCCCACCATGCGCGAGCCAGTCATGCCGAAAGGATGTCCGATGGCGATTGATCCGCCATTCACGTTGAGCTTTTCCGGATCGATGCCGAGATGATGGAAGCAATACACAACCTGCACGGCGAAAGCCTCATTCAGTTCCCAGATGTCAATGTCTTCCATCTTCAGGCCTGCGCGGCGCAGCAGTTTTGGCACAGCGAAGATTGGGCCTATTCCCATTTCGTCGGCATTGCAGCCGGAAACCTGGAAGCCGCGAAAAACCAGTTGATAAGGGATGCTGAGTTCGTCTGCGCGTTGGCGCGACATCAGCAGAGTGGCGGAAGCGCCGTCAGAAAGTTGCGACGAATTGCCCGCCGTCACGGAACCCTGGCCGCTGGTCGGATCGAAATGCGGCTTGAGCGCCAGCAGGCCTTCCAGCGTTGTGTCGGGACGATTGCATTCGTCTTTGTCAGCAACTACTTCTTCCTTGCCGATCACCTCATTCGTCTTCTTATCCAGCACAGACTTGGTCACCTTGATGGGCGCAATCTCTTTGCTGAAAAAGCCTTCCTGCTGGGCGCGCGCGGTACGCTGCTGGCTAAGCAGAGAATATTCATCCTGTACCTGGCGGCTGACTTTATAGCGCTTGGCCACAACTTCCGCCGTATCGCCCATCACCATGTAAATTCCCGGCATGGTTGATTGCAAGAGCGGATTTGGGCTGCTATCGCGGACGGCCATGCTTATGCTTTCAACCCCGCCGCCGATAGCCGCGTCCACGCCTTCATGCATGATCTGGTGCGCCGCCATGGCAATGGCCTGCAAGCCCGACGAGCAAAAACGATTCACCGTAGTTCCCGCCACGGAGGGAGGAAGTTCCGCCAGCATGGCAGCGACACGCGCCACATTGTGGCCCTGGGAGCCGTGCGGCTGTCCGCAGCCCAGGATCACATCTTCTATTTCGGCTGGATCAAGTTTGGGTGTCTTGCGCAGCACGTCCTTTATACAGTGTGCCGCCAAGTCGTCGGGACGCGTTGCATTGAACGATCCGCGAAATGATTTTGCCAGCGCTGTGCGCGAGCTTGTAACTACCACCGCTTCTCTCATCTATTCCCTCGAAAAGTGCTCCTGAATCCAATATAAATCAGCCTGCACCCCCGCTGCTTGCGTGTGGCTACATGGTTAGAACAATGCGTCCGGGAATTTTGCCGGCGCGCATTTCGTCAAAAATAGCGTTCGCCTGATCCAGCGGACGGCTGGCGACCTGGCAATGCAATTTGCCTTGTGCCGCCAACGCCAGGACATGCTCTAGGTCTTTACGCGTGCCGACAGCCGAGGCTTTGATGTTGACCTCGCCCGCTGCCATCATGATTGCAGGAAAAGAAATCTCATCCGCCGGCAGACCCACGGCCAGCAGAGTGCCCGTGGGGCGCACGCAGTAAAACGCCGTGTCATAGGCGGCTTTGGAGCCAGAGGTAACCAGAACAATGTGAGCGCTGCCGCGACGACGCATCTCTTTTACTACGTTGGAAGTAGCAGCGTTGAAGGTATTGGCTGCGCCATAAGATTTGGCCAGCGCGAGTTTGTCATCGGCCACATCAACCGCTGAAACCTCAAGCCCGAGATGCACCCCGATCTGTATGGCCAGATGTCCAAGTCCGCCAACGCCGAAGACGGCCAGCCTTTGTCCGCGCTGCGGCCTGGCCTGCATGAGGGCACGATAGACCGTAACTCCAGCGCAGAAAAGCGGCGCGGCCTGAACGGATGAAACCGTGTCAGGGATTCTCGTCGCGTGAGTTGCGGGCGCTTTAATGAATTCCGCATAGCCGCCATCGACCGTAACGCCCGTAATTTTCTGCTTTACGCAGAGATTCTCATTGCCTTCACGACAGAAGTCGCATTCGCCGCAGGTCCAGTAAATCCAAGGTACGCCGACGCGGTCTCCGACTTTCAGCTGACTTACCCCTGGTCCCACCTCAACCACTTTGCCAGCGACTTCGTGTCCAACGATGAGCGGGAGCTTGGTGATTCCGCCGAACTGTATCCAGTCGCCCTCGGCAACATGCAGGTCAGAGTGGCAGACGCCACAGGCTTCCACCTTGATTAGGACTTCGCCATCGCCAGGCTTGGGCCGTTCCACTTCCTCAATCACGAATGGGGTTTTCAATTCGTGCAAGACTGCTGCCTTCATTGGTTTCTCCTGATGAGTTGCGGCTTGGATCGGACTTTTTCAGGCTTGCGCACCCGGCTGCGCACTTCAGGCACAGCCTCAGTGAATATTTCGTCCACCACCTTCTTAATCTGCTCACGCAGCCAGCGGTTTGGCGGATCGTTTTCCGCGCTCTCATGCCAGTACATATGAATTTCCAACTGTTGCAGGCTCTTTAATGGAAACGGATACAGCCCGTGATCGAAACCAGTGTTGAGCATCTGTGCGTAATGTTCCGGGATGGTCAGCAGCATGTCCGTTCCGCCCACAACGCGGCACGCGGCAAAGTAGTGCTGGCAGCGCAAAACGATCTGGCGCTTGCGGCCGGAGCGATTCAATTCGGTGTCCACCAGGCTGGGGCCGAGACGTCGCGAAGAAACCAGAACATGGTCCTGCCGGAGATACGTGTCCAGGTCCAGCTCACGCCCAATGGCCGGATGCCCTTTGCGCGCCATGACCACCACGCGATCGGAAAACAGCGGCTGCTGCCGAAGATTGTCACTGATGGTAATGGGAATATCCAGAACAAGGTCCAGAGTCCCGCTGGCCAGTTCCTGCTCAATTTCACGACGCTTCACGCGCAATGTAGTGATGGAAATTTCCGGGGCAGCCTTGGCCAGAACTTTTGCCAACGGAGGCAAGATGGTGGATTCCATCAGCTCCCAGAAGCCGATCTGAAAATTCCGGCGCGTATGGGCCGGATCAAAATTGCGGTTCTCATAAAGATTTACTTCCAGGATCTGCAGCGCCTGGCGAACTTCATTAATCATGTTGCGGCTGAACGGGGTTGGCACCATGTTGGCGCCTTCGCGGATGAAAAGAGGGTCCTGCAACAGTTCGCGCAGCCGCTTAAGCGCGTGGCTCATGGCCGGCTGCGTGAGCTTGAGCTGGCGGCCCGCGCGCGTGAGATTGCCTTCGCGGTAAATGGCCTCCAGCACCACAAACAGGTTAAGATCGACCTGACTCAGATGCACGCCACAAATTTTACACTATTCCAATGATTCATTTGATGAATCAGCGCGAATCGACTAGCCTAATTGAAGCCATAAGAATTAGGAGGCTGTCTGACTTGCACAAAAAGCAAAATCTCACCACAGATGAACACGGATGAAACGGATTTGCAAATCAAAATCGTCTTTTTTGATGCGTGTAAATCAGTGTTATCAACTTTATCTGTGTGAGGTTTTGGGTTTGTGCAAAGCCGAAGCAGTCTTTTAAGGATTCCATATGAATTTTGATTACAGCGAAAAAGTCAAATCACTTGAGCAGCGCCTGCGCGCGTTCATGGATGAGCATATTTATCCCAATGA
>DATBVH010000109.1:0-3749 GCA_036515395.1 Candidatus Angelobacter sp. | reverse complement strand
AGGCTGATGATGCCCAATTCGCCCAGGCGAGCAATGATCCTGGCAAGATCAGGGCGTCCATCACTGGAGCCGAGAGGAACTTGCTCCACGCGGATTCCGTGCTGCTCAAGCTGGCGGCGTTTCTTTTCTTCGGCAAAGGAACAAAAAATAAGCACATCATCCTTAGCCGTTTTAACCAGGCGCGATTCGAGCGGACAACGGAGCCGGGAATCGAGTATCACGCGCAGCAGAGGACGTCGACGGGGAAGCCCCGTGCGGTCCGTGAGCAATGGATCGTCTGCGATGATGGTGCCAACGCCGACCATGATTGCGTCTGATTCATGCCGCAGTTCTTGCACGTGAGCGCGAGCTTCTTCGCTGGTGATCCAGCCGCCAGTTGCGCCCATAGCCCCCAAAGCGGATGGGTTGAATGAATCGCCAGGAGGCGGAGCGATTTTTCCATCGAGCGTCATGCCGGATTTCAGTGTGACCAGCGGCAATCGAGTGAGGATGAAGCGAGCGAAGGCTTCATTCAGCCGGCGCGCCTCGGCTTCGAATAACCCTGTTTCAACTACGATTCCGGCTGCGCGCAGCTGTTGGAACCCTTTGCCCGCAACTTTGGGATTGGGATCTGCCATGGCCGCGACTACGCGCTTAACGCCTGCCGCAATCAGCGCATCAGTGCACGGTGGGGTGCGTCCCTGATGGCAATGCGGTTCAAGATTTAGATAGATGGATCCGCCTCGTGCGCGTGGGCCGGCTTGCTCCAGGGCCAGGACCTCGGCGTGCTTCAGGCCGTCAAACGTATAGAAGCCTTCGCCAGCAATCTGTCCGGTGCTGTCTACAATGACCGCGCCAACGCGAGCGCCCGGGGAGGTAAGTCCACTACCGCGACGTGCGAGATTCAGCGCCCGGCGCATGAAATGCTCGTCTTGTTGAGAAAATGCCATGATTTACATAATGGCTCGCGAACTAGTTCGTGGAAAATAAAGACTCGGCAAAATTCTCAGCATTGAAAGGCAGGAGATCGCCTGCCTTCTCTCCCACCCCTACGTAGCGTACTGGCAATCCAAGCTCGCGAGAAATGGCCACCACCACGCCGCCTTTTGCGGTACCGTCGAGCTTGGTAAGAACGATTCCAGTGACTCCCGCAGATTCCGTAAACAAACGTGCCTGCTGCAATCCGTTCTGGCCTGTGGTGGCGTCCATTACCAGCAGAACTTCATGTGGCGCTCCGGGAATAATGCGCTGCGCGGTGCGCTTCATCTTTTCCAACTCGGCCATCAGACTGGTTTTCGTGTGGAGGCGGCCAGCAGTATCGATAATCACGCTGTCAGTATGGCGAGCCTTGGCGGCGCTGAGTGCGTCGTAGAGCACCGCTGAAGGATCTCCGCCAGGCTTGGTCTTGATGACTTCTACGCCAGTACGCGAACCCCAGACTTCAAGCTGTTCAATGGCAGCGGCGCGGAAGGTATCCGCGGCGCATAGCAGAACGGTCTTACGTTCCGTCCGTAACGCATGCGCCAGCTTGCCGATAGTGGTTGTTTTTCCGGTGCCGTTTACCCCCACCACCATAATGATTTCCGGCTCGCCTTTCGCGGGTTTCCCGGCACGAGCCGGAGTGGCGTTCAGGATAGCCAGCACCTGTTCCTTAATTAATTTTTTGAGCTCGGATGTGTCCTTGATCTGCTTGCGATCGGCCTTTTCGCGGAGTTTCGACAATATTTCCTGGGTGGTCTTCATGCCCAGGTCTGCGCCGAGCAAAATGCCTTCCAGATCGTCCAGCGTGCTGCTGTCGATCTCCTTGGTGAGGGCCATTA
The DNA here is from genome assembly GCA_036515395.1 of Candidatus Angelobacter sp. Taxonomy (GTDB): domain Bacteria; phylum Acidobacteriota; class Terriglobia; order Terriglobales; family Acidobacteriaceae; genus Angelobacter. The sequence goes on along the minus strand of DATBVH010000109.1, from coordinate 1,950 downwards.
CTTCATCAATGCGCTCGCTCAGGTTCTCACGCGTGCGCGTGACTGCCTGTTTCATCTTGTCGAGAAACGACGGTTGCGGTGTTCCGAATAGAGTCTGAATCATTAGTTATGAATGCCTGCCGAACCTTTTGATTATATCGGTACGCGCCCTAGTTATTCACTGCCAAGGCTCCTGCCCCCGTGATTTACGGGACATCAGTACTCAAGTAAGCTAAAGTTTTAGGAGAGGGACATCCTCGGATCTTTTGGGAACCTTTTTCGTTCCTCTTGCTGCTCGAAAAGCAGCAGTTGCGCATCTAAACACATGAACTCCGGGAGAGCGAGAACATCATGACCAGAGAAAATGAAGGGCCACGGTTCAATGTGGAAGAGATGCGCCTGATTGCGGATTTGCGGATCATGCATTCCAAGGTGCATGAATTATTCGAGGTTGTGTCCGTGCTCAAACGGGGTAACGAAGAAAGTTTCATTCGGAAATGTGCCGATCATGCCATGCTGGAGAAAGACATCCAGCGTGTGGACGAGATTTACCTGTGGTTTGTCAGCTTGAAAGAAGAAGGCTTGAAGCTGAAGAAAAAGTGATTCGCCAGACAGGGTATAGTTCCGGCTTATCGATTGTCGATGCTTTATGCCTGTGCTTGCGCGCTAACTGCCGCGGCCGCCGCAGCTTCTTCCCCGCTCACAGCCGCCGCGCGATGGATGCGCAGTTTACCGGTCTCAAATACTTTTGTCATCGCCGCTACAACGGTGGGATCAAACTTGGTCGCCGCCAGTGAATTAATAATACGAATCACATATTCCGGATCCATCGCCGCCTGGTACGGACGGTTCGTGGTCATAGCGTCAAACGTGTCCGCAACCATGATAATGCGCGGCATCAGGGGGATCTGGTCGCCCTTGAGCCCATGAGGATAACCACGTCCATCCAGTGATTCATGGTGCAGTTCAATTCCCGGCAGCATGTCCCGCAGGGCTTCCACTGGGCGCAGAATTGCGGCGCCTTTGGTGGTATGCGTCTTCATGATCTCGAATTCTTCCGGCGTAAGAGCGCCTGGTTTTTTCAAAATGCGATCTTCAATGCCAATCTTGCCCACGTCATGAAGCTGCGCGGAGACACGAATCTTATCGATATCTTCCTCTTTCAATCCCATTTCCGTGGCAATGAGGACGGAGTAACGCGTGACGCGATCAGAATGGCCGCGCGTGTACGGATCTTTTTCGTCGACCGCGCCGGCCAGCATCTGGATGGAGTTCAGGAACAGCGTGCGGTTTTCTTCCGCGGCTTTCTTAAGATCATCGACGAACTGTTCCAGATCGTCCGTCATCGTATTGAAAGTCTGGGCCAGTTCGCCGAATTCTGTCCGGCTCTTCAGGCGAACACGATGCTTGAAATCACCGCCCGCAATGGTGCGGCTGGATTCGGTAAGGACATGCAGAGGCGTGGTGAGACGCCGGGCGGCCCATATTCCGACAAAAATGCTGAAGGCAATTGCGATGAGAGCGGCGCGTATGGCATCGCGGCGCATGTCAGTGATATCGATATACGCTTCTTCTTGCGTTTTCTGCGCCACAACTGCCCAGCCTAGCCCCGTGACAGGGAAGTACGTGCCAAGCATCGGGATGCGGTTCTTGCCTTCCTGGACCGAGTAGTCCATGGTGACGGCGACCGGCACTTTACCTTTTTGATCGACGAAGTTTTTTACCAGCTCGTTAGAGTTCATGTCCTGGCCGGTGGCATAACGCGGACTAGGCGATGCGACTACGCGGCCGGAGCGGTCGACAACAAAAGTATCCAGGTTCTGGGTGTTTTTGGCGTGCTGGAGCTGTTTGACCAGATATTGCAAGTCAATCACCAGTTCCAATGACCCGAGATATTCGTGATTGTCACTAAGAACCGGCTTGCCGACAACCATCACTGTGCGGGCCTGTTTGCCGGACCCGATGGAAAGC
>DATBVH010000108.1:0-4185 GCA_036515395.1 Candidatus Angelobacter sp. | reverse complement strand
AAGAAAGCCAGCCAGAGCGATCAACTCCAGCACTAGCGCGTGTCGCGGAGAAAAATGACGTACTGCGCCGAAGGCCACCAGAAACATTACGGCGGAAATGCCGGCCACGATCATTAATCCAATGTCGATAGTGCGATGCAGCACCTGACGGGAGCGGCAGCGAGCGCACTCGGCCAGATGCGCTTCATAATCGCCGCGCATCTCCGGCGCCAAGCCTGAGATATCGTATCGCCAGCCGGCGAGAATGTCCCCAACTACGCGATCACTGCACATATTGCTCATCTACTTGCCTGACTGCTAGATTTCAAAAAGCCTCGGACCGCCCAAAGGGAGCGGTGGATCTTAACCTATTCTCATCCTAGATTAAGGTGTTTGTACAGGTATCTTCTCACCCCAGGCAGAGTGGCTGCAATGGGTGGTCCTGATGGGCCAGGGTCAGGGCACATGACTGAAAGAGGTTCAACTTCCCACCCAGGGCCTTATTGGCGGTGTCTCGGGCCACTTCAGGGTGGTTATTGTGCTCGGAAAGGTGCGCCAGCACCAGAAAAGCCGCTTGGCCGTCATAATCTTTTTCAAAAAATTCAGCCAGCGCCGCATTGGAAAGATGGCCCACGCGGCTCATCACCCGCTGCTTCACCATCCATGGATATGGCCCGTTGCGCAGCATTTCCAGGTCATGATTTGATTCGATCATCAGCCCATCGCAGCGCCGCAGATGGTCTTTCACGCTGTACGGCAGATAACCGAGATCGGTGACCACGCCAATTTTTACGCCATCGGCCCTGAAGGTAAAGCCGCACGGATCAGCCGCATCGTGCGGAATGGTGAACGCTGTCACCGTGATATCGGCAATCTCAAAACTACGCCCGACTTGAAAATGCTCGCGACGCTCCAGCTTGGCCGGCTTGCCTTCAGGATCTTTCGTCGATCGCCGCCAACTGTGGTATGTGGCCTCAGTAATGTAAACCGGGATTTGCAGTTTGCGCGCCAGTACCTGGAGTCCGGCGACGTGGTCCTGGTGCTCATGCGAAATCACAATAGCTTTGAGCTTTTGCGGATCTTCACCGGCGGTGTGCATGCGCTTGAGCGTTTCCCGGCAGGAAATGCCGGCATCCACCAGGATGCTGGCAGTGGAACTGGAAAGCACAGTAGAGTTTCCTCTGCTCCCGCTCGCCAGGACTGTCATGCGCATCGCCACTCAACGCAGCATAGCGGGAATCGCCTCTGCACGGGAGTAGCAAAGTAGTTAACACGAGGAAAAAACAGACAAAAACCTCACCATGGATGAACACGGATAAAACGGATCCCTGGGATCGGAAAAGAGTTTGCTGAAAATCAGTGTGATTGCGTATTTCGGAGGTGGACTTAAAACGAAAACTCACGGATGAACACCAACATGGATCGATCACGATCCGCAAAAATCCGTGAAGATCAGTGTAATCCGTGAAATCAGTGTATGGGTTTTACTCAATAAACCTCGACACTGATGAACCGCCGAACCCGGATTGATCACAATTCGTGCAAGATTCGTGAAGATCAGTGTAATCCGTGAAATCAGCGGTATGGGTTTGACCTACTTCATCTGCACGTCTACCAGAGTTTCTTTTTTGTCGCCGCACTCCTGGTAAATCCAGACCTTCGGCGGGTCAGAGCGATAGCCGGCAGCGATGCGGTCAAGGATATCGGCGACCGTGGCATTTTTTATTTCTACGATCATCGGCGGGGAGATAACTTTTCTAGCTGTACCAACGCGGCGCGCGAAGTGAGCGTGGTTGCGGCGCAGAAACGCCGTTACCTCCGGCATGCGCCATAGCGCAGCCATCGCGCCATCCGGTTCGCGATCTTCCACAATACGAAATTCGCGGACCTTCACCCGCAAGAGCTTCGCCTGCGCGGTGCTATCAGCCAGGCGCACCCCGCTCGCCTGCGACTCACGCCAGTAAATGTTCTGGTACTTCGCCGATACATCCTGCAACGCCTTGTCCATCGGCTCCAGCGTCACCGGAGCTTTCATGGGATGCTGCTCAGTGATCCCGCGCGGGCCGCATTCGCCACGCAGAATGATTCCGCCGTTGCGATGCGCGGCATTCAGGATGCGGACTGCCGCAACGCTCACGTCCATATCCACCTGTTCAGGGGTAGCGCTGTTCTGCGCGGCGGGCTTTGCCGGCGATGCGCTCTGACTCGGCTGCGGCGTTGGTTTGCCACATCCGGAAAGCAGAACAGTCAGCAGGAAACAGCAAGGCGCGACATTCTTTTTCTTGAAAATCGTTGTTAGCGTCATGGGCGAAAGACTGTAGGCAAGGATAGCGGCCCGGATCGGCCACAGAAAGTAGCAAGTTAGCTACAAAGGCGACTAGCACCGAACATGTGCCGGTCCGCTTACGTAAAGAGGAGATGAAAATCGAGAGTTGCTTCTGTTTCAGGCCGGTCATCTTCCTATATGATGGCCAGCCTAAGAAGCTGCCGCAGTACCAAACTGGCAGCCCCCGCGCCGGCTCCTTAGAAAAGGTAATTCGATGTCTGCAACACCGCAGGGATCTCCTGCCCGGCAACGTCCGCCGGGTGGAGAACGTTCGCGCACTGATTCGTTCTTCCTGGAGCTGGGGAAACTTGCGCTGTTCGCCGCAGCCTATCTGGCTGCCTACGGCTGTGCCAGATTCTTCGCCCAAAGAACCGGGACGCGATTGTGGCTTCCCGACTCCGTGCTTCTCTGCGCTCTCCTGCTGGTTCCAAGGAAAAAGTGGTGGCTGTACGTACTTGTGTCTGCTCCCATCCGTTTTATTCCGGCCGTGCATGCTCCGGCTGCTGCATGGTTTTTATGGCTGACATGGGTCAACGATGTAGTCAAAGCTTTGCTGGTTGCGTATCTGCTGCAATATGCAAATGGAAATCCCGTCCGTTTCAACACCGTGCGACGATACGCAACTTATTTAGGTATTGCCGTGATGCTGGGACCGCTGCTCTCCGGCTTTTTCGGTGCGCTCCAACGTCATCTAGCTCTGGGGCATCCCTTCTGGCCGGCTTTTGGGCAATGGTCTCTGGGCGACGCCCTCACCAACGTTGTTCTAACGCCCATGCTCTTGCTGTGGCTTGCGCGGGAATATCGGGGCATGCGTTCCCGTTTATTCGAAGCAGGATTATGGGGAGTCGGCTTCGCCCTTTGTCTATGGTATGCGGTGCTGTTCGATGAATCGATTCTTGCGATCTATGCTCCTTTTCCATTCCTGATCTGGGCCGCACTCCGGCTCGGAACCATCGGCGCATCCAGCGGGCTTTTCTTCACAACGGTGTTCCTGATATTTGGCATCGCGCACCGCAAGGCGCCAATTTTTTCTCTGATGGCGCACGACATACATTTTCTGCAGTTGTTCCTCGTCATTCTGGCTTTGCCCATCATGTTTGTCGCTGTTCTCTTTGAAGAGCGGCGGCAGGCGGAAGCGCGTCTTCTGGAAAGCCAGGAGGAACTCAATCAAAACTACAAACGCATTCGTGATCTGGCTGGCCGGCTTATCCGCGGACAGGAGGAAGAACGCAGCAGGATCGCCCGCGAACTCCATGATGACATTACACAACAGGTCACCATGCTGACCCTTGGCCTGGATCGCCTGGAAAGCTTGCCGGCTGACAAGCTGGCGGTAGCCCAGGGAGAAGTTGCCGAGCTGAGGCGCACCACTGAAAAGGTGGCATTCAGTGTGCGAGAGGTTGCGCGGCGACTGCATTCCACCACCTTGCAGCATCTGGGTCTCCGCAAAGCGCTGGAAAGTTTGTGCAGGACGTTTTCACAGCAGCACCAGATTGACACGAATCTGGAAGCCGAGGAGCCGGGAAACCTAAGGGATGACATCAGTTTGTGCCTGTTTCGGGTGACCCAGGAAGCATTAAATAATGCCGTAAAGCACGGACACGCCAAACAGATCACCGTGGTTCTGGCGCGAGAGGCAGGGGGCATCCGTCTTCAAATCAAAGATACAGGCATCGGCTTTGATCCTGCCGCAAGGCGTGAAGGTCTTGGCCTGGTAAGCATGCAGGAACGATTGCGCCTGGTGGGAGGAAAGCTCGCCATCAGATCGTCACCCGGCCAGGGTACGGTGATTGAGGCAGTCGTGGATTGTTCCCAACATTCTCCCCAACCAGGCTAGATCGGCATCCGATCTTCCGGCTGATATTCAGCAGCAGCCGACA